>NZ_JBSGCD010000018.1:0-139939 GCF_053601675.1 Micromonospora sp. NPDC004704
CACCAGCGTTGGGAGATCGAGACCGCCTACCTGGAACTGAAATCAACCATCCTCGACGGCAGAGTCCTACGATCACGCACCCCGACCGGTATCGAACAGGAAATATACGCCCTGCTCATCACCTACCAACTGCTCCGCACCGCGATGGTCGACGCCACCGACAGCAGCCCCGGCACCGACCCCGACCGGGCCAGCTTCACCATCGCCCTGAACACCGCCCGCGACCTCACCGTTCAGGCCACCGGCGTCATCGCCGACGCCGTGATCGACCTGGTCGGTGTCATAGGCCACCAGGTCCTGTCCGCCCTCATGCCCGACCGGCGCATACGAACCAAGGCCCGCATCGTCAAACGCGCCATCAGCAAATACAACGCCCGCGGCCCGAACATCAACCGCACCACCTACCAAGCCACCATCGAGATCAACATCCTCACCTTGACCCCAACCACCCAGCCTTAACTGAACGGCGTTGACCCTAGATCACCAACGGTTGGGGACGGGCGGCCGGCGCCGCAGCCCTTCGTACGGCCACGGCACCGACCCGCCCTCAGTACGTCACCCGGACCTGCATCTGTCGCCAGGTCTGCGGGCCGACCACCCCGTCCACGGCGATCCGGCGCATGCCCTGGTACCACCGCACGCCCGCCTCGGTTTTCGCGTCGAAGACACCAGTGGGCCGGCCAGAGCGCTGCTCGCCGATGAACCGCTGCACGAACGCCACGTCGTCGCCGGTCATCGAGCGGCGCAGCGTACGCGAACCGGGTGCCCGGCCGGTGGGCTGCGGGGCGGGTGCCGGCTTGGTCGCCTCCCGCAGTGCGGCGACCGTCTGCGCACCGACCGCCCCGTCCACGGTCAGCCGATGTGACTTCTGGAAGCTCCGTACCCAGGTGTCGGTCTTGGAGCCGAAGTCGCCGTCCACCGTCAGCTTCGCGCCCAGCCGGTTGGCGAGCGTCTGCAACTCGCGTACGTCGCTGCCCTCGCTGCCCTTGCGCAGCACCCGGTCGCCGAGCCTCGGCACCACGGCGTCGGCGATCCCCCAGCCTCGGGTGCTGGTCTCCAACGAGCGGGTGTGGCTGACACTCACGTGCAGGTGCTTGTCGTGCGGGTTGCTGCCGGTGTAGCGGGCCGCGGCGAACTTCCGGGTCCGGCTCCAGATCGTCCGGTCGAAGATGACGTACTGGGTGGACGGGTGGGCGATGCACATCCGGACGACCAGCATCGGGTCGATGCCGTCCTTGTCGATGTCCAGCGCGTTCACCGACCGGTTGTCCGAGTCGGGATTGTGGTCCGACGTCGTGGCCTGGTGCGCCGGGTCGCCGATCCAACCGTCCGAGGCCCGGTCCCGGTGCGGCCACCGGCGGTCGACCTCGTCGCGGAGCACCTTCAACGTCGGCGCCAGGTGGTATCCCGCCGCCAGGCCGGGCGGCTCATCGGTCGGCTGTTCCTGTTCTGCGTGGTCGTAGAGGTCGTACTCGACCGGCTCCCCGATCCGGCTCTCCGGGTCGTCGTCCTCGTACATCCGGTCCGGGTCGACCGCGGTGGCGAGGCTACTCATGGGTTCCTCCTCCGGTGAATGCTCAGTTGTCCGTGGGGTCGGTGATCACGTCGAAGAGCAGGCCGCTTGCGCCCTCGCCCCGGCCGGGTCGCTTGCGCCGCCCGGTCCAGCTGTGCGTCGAACCGTCCGACCAGCGGGCCCGCTGCCGGAGCCTGGTGACGTGCAGCCCGTCGCGCGGCACCTCCTCCTCGTGGATGAGCAGGTCACGGTCGGGTTCGAGCAGTTGACCGAGCGGCCGGGGCACCACCGTCTCGCCGTCCCGGCGCCGGGGAACCCCGCCCCGGCGGTACCGGTACGCGCCCCGGGTCGGCTCAACCGGGAGCAGCGGGAACCAGTGCTCCGGCACCGAGGTGGCCAACCGGTAGTGGGCGCCGGAGGGGTCGTCCTCGGCGGGCGGGGACGGCTCGGCCGGTTCGGCGGTCTCGTGGCGGCGCAACGGCCGCCCGGTGGCACCCTCGACCGTGGTCTCCACCGCCCAGGCCACGTTGGCGATCTCGTCCCGGAACATCCGGACCTCCTCCACCGGGGCGCTGTCCAGGCTGTCCGCGATGGCCGGGGCGACCAGCAGGAAGTCGGACCGGCCGTGGTTCGCCGCGGCGCCGGGGCCGGTCACCGTGTGCCGGAACAGGCTCCAGTCCCGGCCGTCGTCGGGCAGGGCCCCGGCGGTCCGTACGAGGGTGCGGAAGCCGAAGGTGTCGGTGACGACCAGGGAGCGGATCTGCACGACGCTGGCGACCGGAACGGTCAGCGGGAGCAGGTACCAGTCGTTGCTGTAGACGGTGGCGTACTCGACCAGCAGCAGCCGGTGCAGGTCGGTCGGTTCGGCCTCGACCCGGCCGAAGTCGACCCGGGCGTCCTCGAACTCCCACCACCGTGGCGCCGGCATTCCCGGATAGCTGGCCGGGGCGGGCAGGACGGTCCGGACCACGATCTCCGTCTCCTCGCCCGCCGGCAGTTCGGCGGTGGCCGAGGTGTCGTGGCTGAAGGAGTGCCAGTCGAGCCGGCCGCCGTCGTACTCGGTGGCGGACAGGACGGTGGGGCCGTCGGTGGTGGGCGCGGCGAGATCGAACCGGTACTCCATCCGTTCGGCCTGCCAGGCGGGCGGTGATGTGGCCGGACCGGTTCCGGCCAGATCGAGCCGGTCGAGCCAGTCCAGCCAGGTCCGGGCGCATTCGGTCAGGTCGGGCAGGATCGACGTCGGCAGCGCCGGCCGGGGCGGTGGTGTGCCGTGGTCGACCAGGGCCCGGAGCACGGGCAGCAGTGCGGCGCCGCTCGCCGCCCGCCGACCCATCACGGCCAGCCACCGCCGGCCGCGCTCATCGAGCGCCGCCGACCGCTCCTCGTCGACAACCACCGGGTACGCCTGCGCGAAGAGCTGACCGTGGGCGGCCAGGGCGGGCCGTTCGGCGAGCAGTCGCAGGAAGTGTTGACCGGTCCGGGCTGCGGTACGCGGGTCGTTGAGCTGCCCGCCGGAGCCGGACTCGACCACCGACTCCAGTGGCCGGCCCCGGTCGTACGGCTGCTCGGAGCCGCCGTACGGCCGGTAGGTGGTGACCGGGGTGACCTGCGCCTGGATCCGTACCGAGGCTGGGGAGCCGGCGTCCTCGCCGGTGAACTCCCCGAGTTGCCACTGCCGGGCGAGCAGCCAGAGCGGGTCGTGCACCCTGGCCTGTAGGCCGGGGGCCAGGTTGTCGTTGCGGGATCCCGGTTCGATCCGGGTCCACGAGGTGACAGAGGGCATCTGTGCTGCTCCTTAGCCCGCCGGAACGGTACGGGTGAAGTCGGTCGAGGCGGTCTCGCCGTCGACGTTGAGCGGGAAGTAGAGGGCCGGCAGGAACTGGCCGACCTCGCCGAGGGTGGCGACGTCGACGGCCCGCAGCGGGGCGAGTTCGAGCGTTTCGACCAGGGTTTGTTCGAGGGCGTCGCGGGTCCAGACCGGTGCGTCGTCGGCGGGGACGGCGAGCAGGATCGCCTGTGGGGCGACCTGTCCCGGTGTTTCGGCGTGGAACGACACTCCGGTGGTCTCGGCGTCGTTGGGCAGGACCTCCACCCATTCGTCCACCATCAGTCCGCGCAGCGGCGCGGTCGGGTCGAGGTCGACGGGTGCGTCGACCACCAGGGAGAGCCCGACCCCGTCCGGCCGTTCCCCGGTGAACTTCAGCGCCAGCCACCGGTCCCCCGGTCTGTACGGCAGTTGGGCGACCCGCAACGGCTGCTGCCGGTCCGGGTGGACCGCCTGGGTGTAGCCGCGTACGGCGTCCAGGCGGTCGGCACCGGGGCGGACCGGGGCGGCGTCGGTGAGCCAGTCGGTGGCGGCGTACGGGTCGCCGCCCTGAAGTTCGGTGCTCGCCGCGAGCGAGGTCGCGAGTGCCGTCGAGCCGGTGAGGGTGAACCTGGGCAGGACCCGGAAGTCCGGTCCGAAGACGGCCCGGAGCCGGGCCACGTCGTGGTCGCGCAGTTCGGCGGCGGTGGCCGTACCCCGGTTGATGGTCAGCGCGGTCAGTTCGGCGGTTCGGGCACCGACCTCGGCGGCGACCGTACGGGCCCGGGCGAGCAGTGCCGCCGGAGTGGCGTCGGGGCCGACGTACGCACCGAGCACCCCGATCCCGGCGGCGAGGTCGAGCGCGGCTGCCAGCCCGGCCGGGTGCTGCGTGGTCAGGTCGAGGTGGAGTTGGGTGAGCAGTGCCGAGGCGGTGTCGGCGCGGGTGGCGAGGTCGGTGTCGGCTACCCCGTTCTCGGGTTCGTCGCCGCCGGGTGCCAGGTCGGCTGGGGTGAGCGGGCGGGCGGAGCCGACGAGTTCCCGGACCGCACGGGCGATCTCGGTGAACTCCTCCAGCCCCAGCACGTTGTCCGTCCACTGGGGAGCACGGCCGGGGCGTACCCGGTGGGGTCGGGTCCCGTCGGCGCCCGGTGGCGGGCCGTCGGTGGCGGCGGCGTCCAGGATCCGGGCCGCGAGTTCGCCGTCGGCGGTTGGCTCCGCGACGTCGGCGAGGGCGAGCAGGTCCAGCGCGCAGCGGCCGAGCCTGTCGAGGGTGATCTCGCTGGTGAGCGTCGTCTGTCCGGCCGCCCATTCGACCTCGCAGCGCACCGACGCGGGTGCCGGAAGGAGCCCGGCGACCAGAGCTTCCAGGTGGGGTTCTGCCGCCGAGCGGGGGCTGCGCCCAACGACCGGCCACGACGCCGACCGGTCCGGCCAGTTGTTCGCCACCAGCGCGATCCGGTGGGTCAGCGCCATCCCGGTACGCGGGGTCCGGGCAAACTCCAGTTCGGACGCGGGTACGTCGCCGCGCGACGCGGCGTCCAGGGTGGCGCCGCTGCGCATCGGGTTGCCCTGTGCGGCGTGGTGGACCCCCTCGGCGAGCAGGGCGTCGGCGACCGCGTCGATCGCCTCGCCGAGCGAGCCGAGCACGGTCACGATGGCGTTGTGGTCGGGGCTGCCCGGATCCGGCAGCGCCGGGTCACCGGCCCAGTCGATCGAGCCGTCGCGCCACCGTTGGTGCAGGTCGAGCCCGTCCACCACGGTTGTCGCCGCCACCGTCTCCCGTGGTCGGGTGTCGGTTTCGATCCGGGTGACGTGCACGGGTGCGATCTCCCGCAGCCGGGGCAGGTACTGCTCCAGCACCCTCGGGTGGTCCTGGAGCTGGCGCTCGAACCGGTAGCCGAGCAGCTCGGTCAGCGGCTGGCCCTGGCGTACGCCGTCGAGCAACCAGCCGGCGAGCCGGACCCGGTCCGCGGTCAGGTCCACGGCGAGGGGGTTGTCACCGGTCCCGGTGTGTGCCCGGTAACCGGCCCGGAGCACGGCGGCGGTCACCGCCTGGGGCAGCGACGGGGCGTGTACGTATCCGGCGTCCGGCGCGCCCTCCCACAGTTGACCGTCCTCGTCCGGCGGCGGGTCGAGCACCGGCTCCGGGGTGATCGCGCGTGGGCGGAGGTTCTCGACCCAGCCGTAGCCGCCGAGGTGGACCCCGCGCGGCCGGGCCGCTCGCATGGTGGCCAACCGTTTGGTGGCGAACGAGGTCAGCCACGCGTCGAGCCGGTACGAGCTCAGGTCGATCGCCTCGGCGAGCAGCCGTTCCAGGTCGGCGGCCGGGTACGCGGCCAGCGCCCGGGCGCTGTCCCGGAAGGCGCTCAGCTCGCTGTCCGGCGCGCCCCGCAGGTAGTCGCCGACAGCACTGGATCCGCCGCCCGGCAACGGGATCACCCGTTCGAGCTGCCGCCAGAGCGGCCAACTGACCCGGTCCGGGCGGATGTCGACAAGTTCGGCATCCCGGTACGCGTCAGCCGACAGCGGTGCCCTGGCGGCCTGCAACCGGCGGGCGCCGGTGGCGTACTCGGCCAGTGCGGACTGCCGGAGCATCCGGTAGAGCAGCGGGGTGGCGGTGCCGTCGGTCTCCGCCCGGTCACGCAGTTCGTTCCAGGTGCGTTCCGGGTCGCCGAGCCAGTCCAGGTAACCGGCCACGGTCGAGGGTGCCGGCGGGTTCACCAGCTGCCCGCCGATGCGGTGCGCGCCCTCGGCGAAGACCGCACTGGCGACGCGGGGCTGCCAGGGCAGGTCCAGGTCGGTCAGGAGCTGGTTCGGTGCCAGTGCCTGCCGCTCCCGCCAGCCCTCGTCGAGGTCGAGTCGGAGGAACCGCCACAGGTAGGTGACGTACTCCATGCCGAGGAGGCTGCGTACCCGCCATTCGCGGCCCAGCGGTGCCTGGGCGAGGATCCGCAGCAGCACCTCGCGCGGGTCGCCGGGGCCGCCGATGCGGGGTACGCCCGGCAGCCCGGTGCTCTCCTCGGTCTCGGTCGCGGACGGTTTCCACACCTGGTCCCGGAGCGTTCTCAGGAACTCGACCAGCGTGTTGTCACGGGGGTCGTCGCCGGTCCACCGGTTCAACGCGGTCACCGGCAGGATCCCGTACGGCTGTTCGGCGATCCGCAGCGTCGGCACCGGCCCGGCGGCGCGTACGTGGTCGACGAAGTGCTGCCGGCCGTACCGGATGTGGTCCTCGCCCACCACACCGGTGAGCAGGTCGCTGAGGAAGTATCCCCAGGTGGCCGCCCAGGTGACGGTGTTCATATGCCGGGCGCCGGCGGACTGGGAGACCTCGGCGAGCGCAGGGTCGGCGGGTGGCCCGTCGGGCCGGTGCTCGGCTCGGACCAGTGCCCGTGGCGAGGTGGTCGCGGCGGCACCTCGGGCGAGGTGGAGCGGGTCCCCGGCCTCGGCGACGGGTGCGACACCGAGGGCGAGCGCGGTGACCGGTGAGTCGGCGTCGACCTGCGGCGGTGCCTGCTGGCCGTGTCCGACCCGGATCAGGTCGGCGTACTCGGGGTCTCCGGACCGGTAGCCGGAGCGGGCACCGGCGGTGCTGTTCGTCGGCGTACCCGGGGCGACGAAGCTGAGGCCGTGGGTGTGGAAGTGGGCGTCGAGCAGTTCCCCGAGGATCCGACCACCCCGGGCGGGGATCCCGTCGGCCTCGGCCGCCGGGTCGTCGTCGACTCCGAAGACCAGGAGCCGGTCAATGCCGCCCTCGGCCATCGCCGGGGGCAGCGGGATGCGCAACGCCATGCCGGCGTCGACCGCCGCCGGGAAGTCGACCAGCCAGCGGCTGTTGTCGTCCACGGGCGGCTCGTCGTTTCCGACGTCGGTGAGGTCGAGGTTGGCCGGTGGGCCGACGACCAGGGGCCGGGTGACCGGCTCGGACTGCGCGTACACCGGGGGCACGCCGTCGCGCCAGAGGGTGACCTGCCACTGGCTGGGCAGGGCGCGGGCGACCGGTGCCCGGTCCCACGGGTCGCCGCCACCGGGCGCCGGTGGGAACTCCGGGTCGTGGGGCAGCGGCCGATCCGGGGGTACGGGCCGGTCCGGTCGTCCGGTCTGTGCCGGTTCCATCACCCGGGCGATCCAGGCGGCCCGTTCCGGGTCGACGAGCTGGCACAACCGGTGCCAGGCGGTGACCTCGTCGGTCGTTTTCCGTCCGGCCCGCCACACGTCGATCCAGTACTGCCGGCCCCACGCCACCTCGTCGTCGGTCAGTTCCGGCTGGTGGGTGTCGACGTGCAGGACGTCGGGCAGGATCCGCAGCCACAGCTCCGTACGGCCGGAACCGACGTCGACGAACCGGGTCTCCAGGCGTACGGGCAGCAGCGCTACGGGCCACTCGGTCGGCAGGTTCCACAGGGGGTTTGGTGCGGTCATCACGCGTCCTCGGCCAGTTCGGGCAGGGATAGCAGGTTGTTCGGCAGGTCGCCGTCGGCCTCCGTGGTCAGGTACGGGCGCCCCTGTCCGGTCCGGGAGACCCGTACGCGTACCCGGTCACCGACGGGGCGTTCGACCATGAACCGTTCGTGCCGGGCGATCGCGGCGATCACGTCGTCGGTGTCCATCCGCCACGGGGTCCCGTCGGAGCGGGTCCCGGCGAGGGCGACGATGCGGTGCTGCGGCAGCCCGTCGGCGCGCCGGACGATCGCGTCCACCTGCCAGGTGTCGTCGATCGGCGGCACCATGTCGGTGGCGTGCACCGCCACCAGGACCGGTGGCTGGTAGACGATCCGAGCCTGGTGGGCACCGTTGTGGTTCCACCCGACCTCGTCCAGCCGCAGGTCGGCGAGCCCACCGGTGAGTCGTACGTGCCGCAGCGCCCGGTCGGCCGCCTCGTTGGCCGACAGGTGCCGCCAGTGCAGGTCGGACCAGGTGGCGGGGCTGCCTCCGTACGGTGCTTCGCTCGGTGCCGCGTTCAGCCCGAACCGGGCGTCGACCGGCGGCTGCCGGAACACCACGAACCAGCCGGCCTTCGCGCTGTCGCCGATGGCGTCGGAGACGCTCAGCGGCAGGCCGAAGAAGTGCATGTCCGGGTCGAGCCGGCCGGTGAACTGCGGTGCCCGGGTTTCCGGCAGCAGCCGCCGGGTCCCGTCCGGTGCGTACTCCGCTTTCTGTACGTAGATCTCGGTGCCGGGGTAGCGCCGCAGCAGTTCGCCCCGGACGAGGACCACGAGCAGGTCCCCGGCGCCGACGGCGGTGGCGTTCTCGCCGAGCTGGTTCTCGTCGGCCCAGCCGGCGATCGGTGGCAGGTCGGAGAGCGGTCCGACCGACGGTGACGCGGAACGGACATCCCAGAACTGGCGGAAGAAGGTGGCCCTCGGGTCGGTCGGGAAACGCCGCCAGAGCATCTCGCGGGCGAGTTCCGAGTTGAGCCCGACCATGAACGACTCCACGAAGGAGGCGTTGACCCGCAGCAGGGTGACGGTCTCCGGTGGGATCTGGGACGCACCGGGGAAGAGGATCTCCGGTGACAGTTCGCGTACGGCCTCGTACATCGGTCGGGGGAAGCTCGGCACCACGACCAACTGGTCCAGGGATTCGAGGGTGTCCGTACCGGGCAGGGCCAGCCGGGTGGTCATCCGCTCGGTGATGCCGGCGACCGGGTGCAGGGCGGTGGCGACCCGGGCCGCCATCGCGGCGGCGTCCACCTGGTCCGGGTCCGGCTCGTCCACCAGGTCCTGCGCGGCGAGGACCTTGGTCTGGTGGCGGCCGGCGGCGGCGGCGAACGCGTCGCCCATGGTCCGGCGGACCGTGACCAGCGCCGGGTTCAGGTCGGCGATGGTGATCGCCGCCCCCTGCCCCTGCCCGCCGAACCAGCCGGAGACCGGGGCGTCGGCGGACCACCGCCGGGCCACGCCGAAGTGGTTGAGGTCCCAACCGACCCGGTAGTAGCCGCGGTTCTCGGCGCCGGAGCTGTCGACGTGGAACAGCACCAGATCGGGTTGGTGGGTGCCGGTGACGTCGATGACGGCGATCCCGGCGCCCTGGTGCTCGGCCGGCAGCGGGTCGCCACCGGCCTCCTTCTCCGGCGCCCACCCGCCGACCACCTGGCCACGGGGGTTGATCCGCCGACCGACCCGGTAGACCGCCCGGGTCTGCCCGCCGCGCGGTTCGAGGGTGAGTACGACGATGTCCGGGATCCGGTCGTCGTCGAGGTCGGCGACGGCCACGCCGACGCCCCGGATCGGGCCGGAGGTCGCCCACGGCACCTGCACCGAGTCCGACCAGCCCCCGGTGATCTCGCCCTGGTCCCCGAGCCGCCAGCCGATCCGGTAGTAGAGCGTCGGGTTCGCCCCACCGGTCGCGTACGCCAGCACCAGTTCGGGGCGGCCGTCGCCGTCGAGGTCGGCCAGGGCGAGGTCGGCGCCCTGCACCTCGGCGGCGACCTCGGCCGGGATCCGGTGGACCGGTCCCCAACCGCCGGTGACCTCACCGGTCGGGCCGAGGTTCCAGCCCACCTGGTAGCAGATCGTGTTCGCGCCGGCGGGGTTCTCCACCCACATCAGGACCAGGTCGAGCTGCTGCCCCCGGCCCTTGATGTCGGCGACCGCGACGCCCAGCCCCTGGGTTTCCGCGCCGATCCCGCCGGGCTTGGCGAGGTGCGGTGACCAGCCGCCGCGTACCTCGGCCTCGAAACCGAGATCACGGCCGATGCGGTGGTAGACGGTGTTGTCGCCGGCCGGGTTGTCGACGTGGGCCGCGACGAGGTTGGACAGGAAGCCGAGCGGCAGCGCCCACCGGATGTGGGGCGCAGGTTCCGCGTTGACGGGTCCTGACCCTCGGGAGTCGAGCAGCGGCAGCGGGTCGCCCCACCGCCAGATGTCACCGTCCTTGCGTACGGGGTGGACGCGCCCGTCGCTGGCACTGACGAAGAGCACCGGCCGGGACGCCATCACCGCACCCGGCGGCTGCATGACCCTGGTGCCGGGCGGGGTGCCGAGGTTGCGCCACTCCCACGCCCCGGAGGCACCGACCCGGCGTCGCTGGTGCAGTCCGCCGTCGACTCCGCCGACGAAGAGCGACGTCTCCTCCCCGACCTGCATCAGCGCGTACGTCATGTTGGCCAGGTCGACACCGGAGGGCCTGCCGTGGTCCTGCCAGGAGGCGCCGGTACCGGACCAGATCCGTTCGAACAGCCGGCCGTCGCGGGTCTTCACGAACACGCTGGTCGTACCGACGGACGGGCCAAGGTCGGCGACCACGGTGTCGGCCGGGCGGCCGTGCGCGATCCAGAGCCAGCGGGTGCCGTTCCAGCCCCGTTCCCACAGGTTGCCGGCGTCGGTGACGACGAAGAACCGGGTGCTGCCGTGTGCCGCTCCCGGATTGGCGGTGATCCTTTCGGTGCCACCGGGGTTGCCGTGGTCGACCCAGCTCCACTGGTTGCCGTCGCGGCGGCGTTCCCAGAGCCGGCCGACCTTGCTGTTGGTGTTGCCGTTCATGGTTTCGGCGACGAACAGGCTCTGGTTGTTCAGCACCAGGGACGGGGCGCTGCCGAGGCCGTAGGTGTTCGGCGGTGACGGGTGCTTGCGCCACAGCCAACGGTCGCTCTCCCAGTAGTGCTCGAACAGGGCGCCCTGGACCGAGGCGACGAAGAACCGCCGCCCGCCGTCCATGGCCGCGCCGGGTTCGACCCCGGCGGCCTGGGTGCCCGGCGGGGTGCCGTGGTCGGACCAGAGCCAGCGTCCACCGTCGTGGTACAGCTCGAAGAGTCGCCCGTCGCCGCTGCTGACGTACGTGCGGAGGCCGTCGAGCACCGGACCGGGTCCGCTCAGCACGGCCGCCGGCAGCCCGGTCGGTTGGCCCGGGACACCCGCCGGCAGCGGGCCGCTGTCCGGGTACGACACCGGCAGCGGCTCGACCGGCGGCGGCGGTGGGGGCGGGGGCGGCGGGGGCCAGTCGGGGTCCTCCGGGGGCCAGTCGGGGTCCTCCGGCGGCCACTCCGGGTTCTCCGGTGGCAGCCTCGGCGCGACCGGTGCGGGCTCGGTCTGCGGGTGCGCCGGGTTCGCTGCGACGGTCGCGCTGGCCGGCGGTGGCCAGTGCCACCACCGGGCGTTGTCGTCGACCTGCGCGTCGATCCGGTCGAAGGAGACGTTGTCGGGGCCGGCGACGGTGTCGAACAGCACCGTGCCGGCGGGTTCGCGTTGCGGCGGGGTGGCCCGTACCTGGTTTTCGCCGGCCGCTTCGACCAGCCCGTCGAGGGCGTTGGCGCCGACCCGGCGGGCGACCGGCCCGTGCGGGCGGGCGATCCGGCGGAAGGTGGTCGACAGGGTCGCCGCCGCCGTCGGGTTGTGCCCCAGTTCGTCGCCGATGCGCTTCTTGCTGCGCGGGGTGACGGTCACCGAGTCCAGGACGGAGCCGCTGACCTGGAGCAGCCGGCCGGGCGGGAGCGGGCCGGCGTCCGTCGACGGCACGGCCGCGCCGGCCACCGATGCCGCCCCGGCCACGATCCGCCGCTCGTACGTCGACCGGCTCGCCTCCGCGGCGAGCTGGGCCTGGCGCAGCGCCTCGTTGGCCCGCTGGACCTCGGCGGCCTGCTCCCAGGCGGCGGCCATCAGGGTTTCCTGCTGTTCGCGTACGACCCGGGTGCCGAGTGCGGCGGCGATCCGGTGCCGGGGGTCGAGGTTCAGTTCACGCAGCCAGTGCGGGGCTTCGGAGTCACCGGGGATCCGGTCCCGCTCCGCGTAGTGGCCGCCGTAGAGCGGTGGCCCGAGCCGGGTGCCGGTGTCGGTGATCAGCTCGCGCAGCAGCGCCTGGACCGGTTCCCGGGACTCGGCCGCCCACCGGCTCGGCATGGTCGTCGCGCCGCGCAGCGCGCCCTCGACGCCGAGGCTGACCGTGGGTACGGCCGGATCCAGGTCCGGCATCCCGGACCGGCCGATCCACACCGGGCGCAGCCCGACGTCGGTGCCGAGGGCCCGTGGCTCCAGCCGGCTGGCGAGCAACTGGAAGTCGCCGTCGTCGCTGGTGGAGAACTCCCAGGAGTGGTAGACCGGCAGCGGTGGTGCAGCGCCCTCGCCGGTGCGCCAGGCCGGGCCGAGGGCGGCGGTGTCGTCGACGTCCAGGCCGAGTCCGGCGAGCCGGCCCGGTTCGAAGGCGGGGACCAGGCACGCCCGGTAGGTGACACCGGAGGCGAGCCGGCGCGGGCTGATCAGCCGGGACAGGGTCCGGGCCGGGTCACCGGCCAGCACCGAGGCGACGGTGTCGGTGTCGTCGGCGGTGGCGACCTGGGCGTGGGCCCAGGCCCACGACTCGGCGAGGTCGGGCAGGTCGGCCCGGTCACACTCCAGTACGGGCAGCGGCGCGCCGGTGTCCGTACGCAGCTCGGAGTCGGCGACCGGGACCACCACCAGGAACAGCCAGGGGCGTAACCGTTGCCGGTCGCCCTTGCCAGCGGGGGTGAACAGCCATGGGAAGTCGGGCCGGTCGAACTCGATCGTGACCAGGTTGTTCGGTTCGAAGTCGTGCGCACCGGGCGGCGGGTCCATCCGGATCACCTGCCGGGTGTCGACCCCGCGTACGTCGCCGGGGCCGTAGAGCCGCACGTCGAAGTGCTCCTCCTCGTGGTCGGTCAGCCGTACGCCGACCTGGATCGGTTGCCGGGCCGGGATGTCCGACACGATCGGGTCCGGCGCCACGCCGGCCGCGGCCAGCCCCTGCCGGACGTAGGCCAGAAAGTGCAGTTGCGCCGTCACCGGCGTGCCTCCTCGGATGTGGGCGAACCGGTGACCGGCTCGATGAAACGCACCAGCGGCCCCGCTCCGGTGCGGTACGCGGCCCGCCCGGTCGTCCGGGTCCGCGCCAGCGCGGCCGGGCTGGTACGCGACAGCCGCAGCAGCGTCGGCCCGTCCACCGGCCGGATCACCGCAGGCCCGACCCGCCGGATCCGGCCGACAGATTCGGCCCGGTCGCCGACTCCGGGCCGGGCGGCGGATTTCGCCCGGTCGACGGAATCCGGCCGGTCGACGATGATCGGCTCCAGGTAGCCCAGCGGCAGCGGCGGTGGCGGGGCGTCGTCGAATTTCACCTCGGGTGCGCCGAAGCTGCGACCCGCCTCCATCAGCTCGAACGACGGCGTCGATAGTTTCTCGTCGTCGGTCAGGTCCTGGAACTGCGCCCGCGCGAAGTGCTCGTACGTCGCCTTGCCGGCGCTGCCACCGGCGTCACCGAACCGGACCGACTCGATGGTGAAGACTCCCGCCCGGGTGACGGGTGAGGTGCCGTACCGGTTGATGTCCAGGCCGAGCGGTGCGACCTGCTGGGTGACCGCGATGGCGCCGAGCGGGTGGGCCAGCAGTTGTCGGTCGGCGCCGTCGATCCGGCGCAGGGTCACCAGCGCCTCGTCCCGTGGCGGGAGCTGGGCGGTCCAGTTGCGGGGGTCGCCGAGGGCCTGGGCCAGCTCGCCTCCGACGTCGAACGGGGTGGGCAACGGCGGTGGCGTACGCGACCCGATCGACACGTCGAAGGCGACCGACGCGCTGACGAACAGGACCTTGAACCTGGCCTTGCCCCGGGCTCGCCACGGACGTGGCCCGCTGAGCGTGACCTGGAGCGAGACCGCCATCAGCTCCCGGCTGCCCCGGCGCAGTGCGACGGCGGCGGCGATGTCGGCGATGAAACCGAGCGGCGCCAGTTGCAGCAGGGCGTCGAAGGAGAGCATCCCGGCGACGTTGAAGCCGGCGGCTTCGGCGTACACCTCCAGCCGGGCGCCGAACTGGACGGTGTTGGAGGTCAACGCGAGGTACGCCTCCAGCCGCAGCCTCGGGTTGTTCCGTTCGGACAGCGCGATGGCGAGGCGGCGCAGCGCCGGGAAGTTCGGCGGCGGTTGGAACCTCGGGTTGAAGCCGCCCGCCGACAGGGCGAACGACGGCCGGTCGCCCCACGACATCCGCATCGCCATGTCCCCGCTGATCGGGAAGCCGACCACCTGGGAGTCGTAGAGCGAGGCGTCGATCGACGCCTCCCCGGCGTCGAAGTCGATGACACCGAGCACGTCCATATTGATCTTGACGAGGGGATGTTTGTCGTCCGGCAGGGCCATCCGCAGCCGTCCCAGCACCACCAAGCGCATCGGCGCCGGCAGTTCGAGCACCAGCCCGAGGTCAAAGGTGAGCAGGGTGGGCGTACCCCACCCGAGGCGGGCCATCGGGCCGAGGACGTAACGGCCGACCGCGACCGGGAAGACCGAACCTGCGGTCGCCACGACCTCGGCGGCCCGACCCACCGGGTCGTTCGGGAACATCAGCGCGTTCAGCGACCCGGTACGCACACCGGCGCGCAACGCCTCGACGTTGACCGTCCGGTGTACGCCGAACAGCCCGCCGACACCGTTGAGGGTGAACCCGAAGCCGAGCTGGATCGGGGTGAACTCGGCCGACACGAGAACCAGTAGGGAGAAGCCGTCGCTGCCGTCCGGCATCCGGACCGGTGAACCGTCGGGATTCCTGGTCGCCAGGACCCCCACCGCGGTCACCGCGACCGCTTCGAACTGCAGGCTCAGGGCACCGGCGTACTGGCCGGCGGCCTCGTCGACGAAGAGGTAACCGCCGCCGGCAACCGGTCCCGCCGCCAGCGACATCCCGACACTGGTCGGCGGCTTGAGCGCGAGCGCGGTGCCGGCCGCGTTACTGCCCATGCCGATCCCCTCGGCCAGCAACTTGACCGGCCCCAACGCGGCGGCGAGTACGCCCCGCAACCGGATCCCGTCCGCCGGCAGGATCAGCCGCCCGTCGGAGCCGATGCCGAACTCGTCGAACTCCAGCCGGGGCCAGCCGATCGCCCCCGCGCCGACCAGGACGGTCACCGCACCGGAGAAGAGCAGGACCACCACCCCGTCGGTCGCCTCCAACCGCATCGCCCGCAGGCCGATCCGGGCCACCCCGGCCGCCTCGACGGAGACCAGCGCGGCCGGGTCGGTGGACGTACCAGGTGGTTGTGCGGCCGAGAGGGCGGCGCTGAGCTTGCGGCCGGCGGCGAATCCGACCTCGACGCTGACCCACTTCTCCTGATCGGACTGCTCCAGCGCCGCCAACCGCAGGTCGACGGCGAGCCGGGCGACGCGTACGGCGTTGCGGTCGATCTCCAGGGCGAACGCGCGGAACCGGAACGGGAGGCCGAACAGCCGCCCGGTGATCGGATGCTGCGGGTCGGCGGCCACGGCGAACCTGCCGGTGAAGCCGTCCGCGTCGATCGCGGCGTGCTCCAGCTCCAGCCGCAGATCGGCGCCGGGGTCGGCGTCGAGATACTCGGCGGGCAGCGTGACGGACAGCCGGTCGATGGCCAGTCCACGGAAGTCGTCGCGGCCCTCCAACCAACCAGGCGGGTCGATGCCGCCGAATACCGGCCGGACCCGGTCGGCCTCGACCACCACCTCGGTGTCGGCCACGTACGCCGGGGCGAGCGACGCCCCACCGAAGCCCTCCAGGCTGAGCCCGTCCGGGGAGACCCGCAGGTCGGCGGTGACACTGATGCTGGCCGGGCCGCCGGTCGCCACATCCCGCAGTACGTCACCACGCAGCCGCAGCGACAGGGCGACGTCTTCGAGCAGGATGGACGGCTCCGCGCCGAGCGTGACGGTGGCCCGTACCCCCGTCCACCCGGCCCCGGCGGAGCCGAGGACCAGCGCGATGACGTCGCTGTCCGGCGGGGTCAGCGCCAGTTCGCCCTCGAAGGCCAGTTCGAACGAGACAACCAGGTTCTTGTTCTCGACGGTGGCTTCCGCGCTCAGGTAGTAGATCCCGTCGAACGCCCCGGCCGGCAGCAGGTCGAACAGGGGGAAGTCCGCGGCGGCGATCGCCTCGCCGAGCGGGTGCAGGGCCCGCCCGTTGACGTCAATGGTCACGACAGTCTCCGCTCTCGCCGGGCGTTGCAGGCTGGTGGCTGGTGGCTGGTACATCCGCTCACTCCGCCCAGTTGGCGGCGACCCAGATCTGCTGGTCGGCCCCGCCCCACTCGATGAGCCGCGAGCCCGCGGCGCCCCCGATCGTCCGGATTCCCTCGCCGAACTGGTCGATGGTGATCAGGCCGGTGACCGCGCCCGTGCCGTCCCGGTCGTACCCGACGAACACCAGCGAGTGCCCGTACGAGTCCATCGGGTGCGCGTTTGCGCTGGTCTGGGTGGCCTTGATGCCCTCGAAGTCGGTGTCGAGGTTCCAGAACTGGAGCAGGGCGCCGGGACGGATCCCGGCGGTGGCGAGGCCCACCACCCGGTCGAAGTAGACGCTGTCGGTCTCGCCTGGCCGGCGTACCGGATCGAGCTGGAATCCGGCGGCGAGCCCGGTCGCGACGAGCACCCCCGGCCCACCGCGCCCGATGACGGTCGGCGGGAAGTTACGCTTCGTCCCCTCCGCGTGGAACGAGCCGATGATCGTCTGCCAGAGCCGGTACGCCATCTCACCGCCGTCGTAGGCGGTCGCGCGGTGCGTGCTGCCGCCGATGTTCTGGGCCGGAACCTCGTCCGGGAAGAACGCCCGCAGCACCGGGACCAGTCGCGGCGCGCCGATGTCCGGTGCAAGGTTCGGCAGCGGCTGGTTGTTGCGCAGGATCCCCGCGTGTGCCGGGGTGCCGGCCCAGGCGTCGTCCATGAGCTGGCGGGTTCGCGGCCCGGTGACGCCCCGGCCGAAGTTCAACCGGCCGCCGCAGATCCGGTTGTCGGTCAGCGCCCGTACCGACCGCCGCATCGACATGTAGGTGCACCTGCCGCCGCCCGGAGCGTCCCGGGGCTCGGTCAGCATCGCCTCGCCCATCGGTAGGCGCAGTTGCAGGTGCGGCGACGGCGTGACCGCAAGGTCGTACGCGAGCGCCACCGTTGCGGCCGGCTGCCGCCACACGTCGGCGGTCGCCCCGTCGATCCAGCGCATCCCTCCGGCGATGGAGACCCGCACATCCCGTACGGGCGCGTCAGCCGGGTACGACCAGAAGAAGACCCCGTGGGCCGGGAGGCGTTGGACGGCCAGCGAATTGCCCGCCGGATCGGCGACGGAGATCCGCTGCGCCGGAAAGTGGACCGAACACTCGGCCACCGGCTGCCAGGTACGGGTGCAGCGCAGTGCGTGGTAGACCGGCGCGGATCCGCCGGTGGCCAGTACCGCATCGGGTACGGCCGTACCGGTGGCGGCGTTCGTCAGATGCTGGCGCAGCACCCGGTACACGTGCCGGGCGGGTACGGCACCGTTGGCGCTGTGCGCCGGATCGTCCTCGTCCAGCCCCGCACTGAGTACGTTGAACCGCTCCCGGGGCCCGTCCTTCGGCGATTGCCGGGTCGCCGCGGTGACCAGCAGCGTGACGTCATGCTGCGCACCGGTTGGGTGCACAGTCGGCATCGGGTGCGCGATCCGGTCGTCGGTGGCCGCCGTGGCGCCGGCCCTGATGATCGGCTCGTAGCGTCCGCCGAGGAACGCCGCCACCGCGTGTTTCGCCCAGCGCGGATCGTTCGGCGGGATCGACGGGGTGCCGCCCAACCGCGCCGCACGCAGCCCCGTACGCAGGGTGGTGAACAGAAACTCCTGGGTGATGCGCACCGGTCCGTACCAGAGGACGTTCGGCAGCACCGCCAGATCCGGGTCGAGTTCACCCATGGCCTGCTGGGCCGCCGGGTCCACGGTCAGCCGGAGCATGCCGAGGGTGCGCCACCCGGCGTACGCGGTCCCGGTGAACTCGACGTCGTCCGGCGCCGGGGTGACCCCCGGAGCCATCGGGTCGGGGATGAACCGCAACGCCCCGGGAAAGAGCGGCCGGACCTGCGGTACGGGGCTGCCGGCGGTCAGCCGGAACGCCAGCCGCATGGCCTGCGGGTACGGCTGTCCGGCCACCGGCGCCGGCGCGTAGCCGACGTCCGTGACGCCGATCGACGTGGGGTCGATCCGCCCCTGATCGGCTGGCGAGAACGGAAACAGCAGGAAGCCGTCCCTCACCGCGTCCACCCCCCGCGCCCGGTCGTCGTCATGAGGACGGACGCGATGGCGCGTACGGTCCCTGGTCTGTACCGCAACTGGACCCCTTCCCTCGATCTGTGCCGAGTAGAAGGACACCCCAGAAACGTCCCGGTTCATCAGTGACAGCAGTCCCGATCGGCCGGGACAATCGCCCGCGCCGGATGGCCGGTCGGCGAGGGCTCGCTCGTCCTGTCGGATCGGTTACCGAAGGCGACGGGGCGTTGACTCTCCTGATCGCCGGCTATTACTGTGCCGCGAGGTGCCGACCGACGTTCGACGGGGGAACATGAGCGGCTTCTATGTGGACCCAGCCGGCCTCAACGGCCTGTACAACCTGCTCCACCGAGCATCCGGCGACGCGAGCGACACACTCGCCTATGCAAGAAAGCACTGCGAACTGGAGTTCGACCAGGAAGGAATACTCTTCCTCTTCGCCGGCCCACACCAGGTCGCGTACGGGCGCGTCACGGCGAGTTTGGAGCGGCTCGAGACCCTGACCAGGGCTGCCGCCACCCAGATCAATCAGGCGCAGCGGGACTACGCGGCATCGGATACATCGGCCTCCGCAAGACTGGACCAAAGCTATCCGGGCGCGTGTGATCCCGCCGAGGTACGGGGCACGCTGGCCACCGGGCGTCCCGATCTCTGGCCCGCTGCCGAGGTCCCGCCCTTTTCCGACGTTGCCGCGCCCGCCCGTCACCTTGTCTCGCCCAGCTACGCGACCAGCATCGAGATGTGGCAGATCAACCCACTGACGGACCTGGTCAGTCCGGCGTCCTGGCTACGCCAGGTCAGCGTCTGGCTGTTCGGTCACGACCCGTTCGAGGGCTGGGCCAAGACCTTCAGCGGCGACTGGAAATCGTACGTGCACTGCGCCGCCGCTTGGCGGATCGTCGGCAACGCGATGCAGGACACCGGTCGTAACCTGACCAGCGGGACGGCGGACGTGTCCGGTGTGTGGCGCGGCAACGCCGCGGAGGCCGAGCAGGAGTTCCAGCTCGCTCTCGGTGCATCAACGATGGCGCTGCACTCGGCCTGCGACCAGTACGCCGATCTCTACATACAGGCGGCCGAGGCGGCCAAGCAGCTCTTCGCCGTGGTCAGCGGACTGATTGCGAAACTGCTCGACCTGCTCATAATCGTGAACCTTGCGGCCGTGGTCGGCACGGCGACGATCGAGACCGGCATTGGAGCAGTCGCCGGCTACAGCATCGCGGCCTACTACGCCTGGCAGGCCTACGACCTGTACAAGGACATTTCAAAGGTCTACGGCAACGCCGAGACGATCTTCAAGACCATTGCGGGTGCAATTGCGATGATCGACGCCGGTCTCGGAGTCACCCAACTCTCGGATCTGAAGCCGTATCAGCACCCCGCCGGATACCAGGGATAAACCATGACCGAGGACATCACCCAGCAACCACTGGCCCGCGCGGTCCTGTCTACGCTCGCCCGGAACCGAGGCAAGGACGACCCACTCGGGTCGCTGGCACGGACCGTGCTCACGGACGAGGCCGGTCTCCGTGCCGCAGCCGCCCACTCGTGGCATGGGCAGGCCCTCGGAGACGCGTTCACCGAGTCGTTGACCCGGCAGGGCGACCTGACGGCAACCGAGCGCGCCGAAATCGAGCGGCAGGCGCGCGAGCTCCAGGATGCCGACACGGATGCAACGGTTCATTCGGACCACACCGATACAGTCCTCCCCGAAGCCGCAGAGGATGCAAAGCCGTGACTGCTTGGGCACGGGGACAGCTCGCATTCTCGCTGATCTTGCTGAATCTGCTCATGCTCACCGCCGCCCTGTTCGGCACCTGGGCCTGGTGGTCAGAGTATGGCGTGGTATATCGCGTGCTGAGCGTACTCATCTGCCTGATCGTCATCGGTACGCTGGGCGTGTCGGTGTCGATCGGGGTGAAGCCCACCCGGGACGTTCCCTGGCTCCGGATCGGGCTGGTCGCACTGGGAATCCTGCTGTCCTGCGGCGTGGCTTTACTGCGCCGTGAGGTGCAGTAGTCACGGGCGGTTGCGCAGGCCAGCGATTCCTGACAGCACACCAACCACCCCGTCCAGCCGAGAAGTTCAGGGGATGATTCGGCAGGCGGCGTCGATCGGGGCCTGGGGGCGTACGAACCGCCCGAGGCCGACCAGCAGTGAGTCCTCGATGTGGAAGTCGCGTACCCGCAGTCGGTAGCGGGGTAGCTCCTCCTCCGTTGGGCAGAGCACCTGCGACGCGACCCGGTCGACCGGGACGTACCGGACCCCGCCGCGCTCCTGGAGGATCACCACGTTCACGTCGTCCACGCTGATCACGTGACCACGGATGTCCTCGTCTGTGCCTCCGGTGTCCTCGACGGTCGTGACGGTGAGCGGCAGCACCGGCGTCGTGATCACCGGCACCGCCGCCCAGACCAGCATGACCAGCGCCGCAGCCTGGCCGACGGACGCGAGAAGCCGGGCGATCGAGGGCAGGATCGGGCCGGCGACGAACAGCGCCACCAGCGGGGGCACGGTGAAGAGCAGGGCCACGACGTACTCGCCCTGTTCGAGGGCGTTCCAGGTGGTCGGGAACACCAACCAGGAGTACGCCAGCAGGCCCGCCCCGATGACCAGAGCCCGGATGACGCGGTGCTCGAACAGGCGTACCGGGTCGAGTTGGAACGTGGCGGCGAGCGCCGGCAGGAGCAGCGGCAGGTAGAGCACCTGCCAGGTGACCAGCGCCAGGCCGAAGCAGGCGATCACGAACCAGACCGGTGCGACGTCGGCCCAGCGGGCGAAGATCGGCCGGCGCCGGCCGAGCCGCCCGTTCGGTTCGCGGTCGGCGCTGACCGCCAGCACCGCGCCGATCGCGAACACGGCCACCAGGGCGGTGGACACCAGTCGGGTGGCGGTGGTGACGAACGCCGCGACCAGGTTGACCGGCCCGACGTTGGCGACCAGCAGCAAGGTGGTCTGCAACTCGCCACCGGCTTCGACGCCGAGGCGGAGTACCGAGAAGATGGCAGGTGCGCCGACCGCCACGGCCCAGAAGGACTGGCTGGCCCGCGCGCGGCGTTCGGGGTCATCCCTCGGCGGCCCGGCCCAGGATCCGGCCGTCGCCGTCGCGCCGTCCGCCCCCGGGTCGGCGGCCACCGGTTGGTCCGAGACCGCGCGGGTCATCGCGGCGACCGCTCGTCGAAGTCGATCAGGTCCGGCACCTTCTCCGGCGCCGGCTGGTTCCGGTCCGCGCCAAGCCAGGGCCCGAGGGTCCTGTTGTACGCCGTACGCCACGGGCTGCTACCGCCGTTGCGGCCGGCCAGGTAGCTCTTCTGCAGGAAGTAGGCGACCAGATCGCGCAGCGCCGGATCGGTGATCGGTACGCCGATGCCCAGCCGTTCGCTGGTGCCGAACGGCATGCCCACGATCTCGAACTCCTTCGGATAGCGGGACATGAACCCGGCGAGAATGGTCTCGTCGGAACTCATCGCGTCGTACCGGCCGGCCCGGATTCCGGTGACGCAGTCGTTGGTCGTCATCACCACCAGGGGCGAAACCTTGTGCCGCTCCAGTTCCTCCTCACTGGTCGAACCGCCGCTGGTGCAGACCCGGTACGCGGGGTTGCGCAGATCCTCGATGGTCTGGATCTTCCCCTTCATTGCCACCGGGATGAGCACCTCCTGGGTGGTGACGAAGTACGGTCCGGCAAAGCTGACCAGCTTCTCCCGCTCCTCCGTGATGGAGAAGCTGGACACCACCAGGTCGACGTCGCCACCCTGCAGCCTGGGGATACGGTTTTCGGTCTCGACCGCCTTGAACTCGATATCCTCCGCGGAGTACCCCAGCGACGAGGCGATGTAGCGTGCGATTTCGATGTCGAATCCCTTGTAGACACCGTTTTCTACCTCGCCCATCAGCGGCTCGGTGCCGGCCACTCCGACCCGGAGCTTGCCCTGCTGGTAGATGTGGGTCTGCTTGAGCTTCTCCTGCACCGACTCCAGTTTGGGGTCCTGCTGACTCTGGCAGCCGGCCGCTGCGGCAAGGGCGAGCGTGAGGAGCACCGCGACACTGGTGGCCAGGGACCGGTAAGTGGGTGGCGCGGAAGTGGGAGTCATCTGCCCGTCCTCAACTCGAAGCTGGAGTGAGTGCGCGGAAACCTCCAGCGTATCGACGCCCCGCACGATCGGTCACCAGACCTTCACGCAGCCGGTATCAAACTGATCGCATTCGGAAATCTGCGGTGCGGCGGCCTGGCCGTACCCGGCCGCCCACTTCTCCCCCGAGGCGTGGACCGGCTTCATCCGGGCGTCCAGCAGGACGAGCTGAGGGCGTACGACAAACACGAGCGCGCCCGGCGGACCCGGCGGGTGCGCTCTGTCATGCCGTTCGTCGGAGCGTCAGGAAGGCTCGGACATCGGTGGGGCCTTCTGGCGGTCGCGGGAGTCGGCGTGCCAGGTGGCGAGCAGCCGCAGGGCGGTGTGGGCGGCGGAGCCCGGCTGCGCGGTGTACGTGACCAAAGTCTGTTCGGGGGCGTCCGGCACCGCGAGCGCCTCGTACGCGAGGCTGAACTCGCCGACGATCGGATGGTGGAAGTGCATGGTGCCGTGCGGCTTCACCCAGACGTCGTGATCCGCCCACCACTGCCGGAACTCCGTGCTCTTCAACGACAGCTCGCCGACGAGCTGCGCCATCAGCGGATCGTCCGGGAACAGGCCGGCGTGCATCCGTAGGCCGCCCAGGGTGTCCCGTGCCTTCTGGGTCCAGTTGCCCCACAGGTCGCGGGCGGTTTCGTCGAGGAAAATCAGCCGGGCCATGTTGCGCTCCTCGGGGGCGAGCGCGTCGAGGTCGACCGAGAGCAGAGCGCTGGCCTGGTCGTTCCAGGCGATGACGTCCAGCCGCCGCCCGAGGATGTACGCCGGGACCTCGTACAGGGCGTCGAGCAGCCACTGCTGGCTCGGGCGGACCTGCTCCCGGTTGCCACTGTGTCGCTGCTGCGGCCGATGGCGTTGGGCAGGCCGGGCGAGGTTGTACAGGTGCGTGCGCTCGGCGTCGTCGAGGCGCAGGGCGACCGCGACGGCGTTCAGGATCGACTCGGAGACGTTGCCCAGCCTGCCCTGTTCCAGGCGTACGTAGTAGTCGACGCTGACCCCGGCCAACTGGGCCAGTTCCTCGCGGCGCAGCCCCGGCACCCGGCGCCGGCCGCCGAAGACCGGCAGGCCGGTGTCCTCGGGCCGCAGCCGTGCGCGGCGGGACCGCAGGAACTCACTCAACTCCGCACGGGGATCCATGCCGTCCAGTATCGACTCGTCCCGGTGGCCCGAGCCTGGTCCTGCCAGACCTATGAACCGCCAACCGGGGTGACAACGCACCCTGGGCCCGGCCCGTTTCCGGACGAACGATGGCTGCACACACCACGATTCCGGGAGCTCACAATGATCGGAACCATCCTGGCCTGCGCCGCCGCCGCCGTCGCCGTACCGGTCGTCGGGGGCCTGGCCTACCGTACGGTGCTGCGGCGCCGGGGCGGGGCGAAGCTGACCATCAACACACCCAACGGCATTGCCGAGGAGCGGTTCGTCCGGATCGGCGGGATCGACCAGTGGATCGGCATCCGTGGCGAGGACCGGGACAACCCGGTGCTGCTGGTGGTGCACGGCGGGCCGGGGTCGCCGTACTCGGTCTTCACGCCGTTGCTGCGCTCGTGGGAGCGGCATTTCACGGTGGTCCACTGGGACCGCCGCGGTGCGGGCAAGACCCTGGGGCGTAACGGCAGGTCGGGCAGCGGGGAGATGACCTTCGACCGGATGGTCGAGGACGGGATCGAGGTGGTCGAGTTCCTGCGCCGGCACCTGCGCAAGGACAGGGTGATCCTGCTGGCCGGGTCGATGGGGACCCTGGTCGGGATCCCGCTCGTCCAGCGCCGCCCCGACCTGTTCAGCGCCTACGTCGGCACCGACCACTACGTGGACATGGCCCGCAACGAGGCGCAGGGGCTGCGGTTGACCCTCGACCGGCTGCGGGCCGCCGGCAACACCAGGGCGGTCGCGATCCTGGAGCGAATCGACCCCGACCCGTCCCGGTGGGACCTGAGCACCTGGGGCAGGAAGATGAACTGGACCATGAAGACCGATCCGGTCGAACCGAACGCGGTCACCAAGCTGCTGTTCCCGCTCGCGTTGACCTCACCGACCCATTCCCTGCGCGATGTTGTCCACCTCGCCTCCGGCTTCGCGTACTCGCAGCGGGTGCTGTTCGAGCAGTTCATGTCGTACGACGCGCGGCGTTACGGGACCCGGTTCGAGGTGCCGTTCTTCCTCTTCCAGGGCTCAACCGACGTGCTGACCCTGACCACCCTGGCCCAGGAGTACTACGCCGAGGTGCAGGCGCCGACCAAGGCGCTGGTGCTGATCGGGGACGCCAGCCACTTCGCCGCCTTCACCCAGCCGGACCGGTTCCTCGACGCGCTGCTCACCCACGTCCGCCACCTGTGACTCCGCTACCGGCCACGGGCGTCCACCGGGTGCCGGCGCCGGAGGAGCCGACCGGGCCGCAGGAAGTCCCGGGTGGGTTTCCGACGGCCCGGCCGGCTGGTTCACCTGTTGCTCGGCACCGCCGTCAGCTCGGCGGGTAGGCGCTGGCGTTCACCGCGACAGCGAGCCGCTGGTTCACGTGCTCGGTCACCGTCCAGATCAGGTCCGAGCTACCACCCCAGTAGGAGAGGCTTTCCGCGCCGATGACCCAGGGGTAGTTGGCAAAGGTGGAATGTCCGGTGGCCCAGACCCGCAGTGCGCCCCGCGTGGTCGCGCTGCCACCGCTGCTGGCGAAGTAGTAGGTGCCGTACCTGCTCGCCACCCCCTGCGTTCGCGGCAGCTTCGTGGTGTAGCCCTCGATCGCGACGCCGGTCAGCGGTCGGCGACTCCCCGAGTCGAGTGCGAAGCGCACCACCCTCGGAGTGGCCCCGGCGTCTATCTGAGCCTGGGTGGCGTACTCGGCGATGACCATGCTGTCCGGACTTGTCGACCGGTCCAGCGACATCGACGACAGGGTCAGCGGTGAGCCGATCGATCGCTCCGTGCCGACCTGCGGCATGATGTAGGCGTATCCGCTGGCACAGTTCTTGTCCAGGCGAGCGACCGCATCATAGGAATGCCCGACCCTCGAGTCGCAGTAGTCCGTGACGTTCGCGGAGAAGAGCTGGTTGAAGTCGAAGATCCGGAACTGGTTGCGGGCGCTGTCGGCCACGTAGAGCAGGTTCCCGTACCACATGAGACCGCCGGCATGACCGGCCACCGTCTTGTAGTATTCCGAGCCGTTCGTCGGCTCGACGAGCAGGACATGGCGGTAGAAGTCGCCGTAGGTGGCGTCCCAGTCGACCAGGCTGATCCGGTTGCTCGTCGAGTCGGCGTTGTGCCAGCTCGTCGCGACGAGCTGGTGGCCGTCGTAGGTGTTGGCCGACAACGCGTCACGGGTGGTGGTTATGCCCTGCGGGACCCACGCGGTACTGCTGTCATCGGTGGTGTCGCTGTCCCAGCAGAAGCCGACCGGGTTCGCGCCGGCCCGGCTCGTCAGTGCGGAGTACGTGCTCGCATGGCACAGCGGCTCGCGATTCCGGTTTGCCTGGCTCATCACCCAGTCGATGGTTCGGGCAGTCATGCTCCGGCCGATGTTCATCAGCCCGCCGCTGTCCTCGGGGGCGGTATAGCTGGAGAGCCGGTACGCGGACGGATTCGTCATGGTGGTGATGACGCCAGCGACCGGATCGGCGTTGGCAGGTGCCTGGATGAACCCGACCGCACCCACGGTCGGAAGCAGAAGTGCCGCCAAAGCCAGCGCGGAGCGCCGGAACCAGCGACTACGAGAGCGGTGTCGCGTCATGCGCAGTCCCTTCAGGTGAAACGAGCGATCCTGACCGGACTCCACTACTTGCCGCAGGCTCCGGTGCCGACAGCGTGACGCAGCGAACCTGGGCGCTCCTGCAGGGAAGCTTGAATGCGCAGGTCAGGATCGCCAGCCTCGGTAGGTTTCCCGGAGCAGGTTGTGGTCAAAGTCGGCCGCGACCCGGACGACATCGATCAGCATGAGTTCGTCCGGCTACCCTGGGTGGGGCGTTCGAAGATCGGAACCGGGTGCCGGAGGTAGGTGCGGTATGGGGGAAGCCGGCCGGGAGGCACTGCTGGAGTTCGTCGACGAACTCAGGCGGCTGCGGCAACTCGCCGGTGCGCCGTCGCTGAACGAACTGGTCGCGGTCGCCGCCCGGTTGCAGCAGCCGCTCGCCCGCTCCACCCTGAGCGACAAGCTCAATGCGAAGTCACTGCCCGAGTGGCATTTCGTGGCGGCGTACGTCAGTGCCTGCTCCGCCCACGCCGAGCAGATCGGCGTACCGCTGCCGGCCGAGCTGACCGACCTGGCCCGGTGGGACGCCGAGCACTGGCGGTTGCTGCGGGCCGTGGACGGTGTCCGGGCAGGCGAACGGCTCAGCGGCGCGGCGCACACCGAGGTGGGTCGCCGTGCCGCGCGGGCCGAGCAGCCGAAGCCGTCGGCCCCGGGGCAGCCACGGATCGGCGACGGGTCGGTCGTCCCCCGGCAGTTGCCGGCGGCGGTACGGCACTTCGCGGGACGGGCGCCGCAGGTCGCCGCCCTGACCGAACTGCTCGCGGAGTCGGCCGGCGCACCGGGTACGGTGCTGATCTCGGCGATCGGCGGGACGGCCGGGGTCGGCAAGACCGCTCTCGCGCTGCACTGGGCGCACCGGGTGGCGGACCGTTTTCCGGACGGGCAGCTCTACGTCAACCTGCGCGGTTTTGACGCCACCGGGTCGATGATGAGCCCGGCCGAGGCGATGCGGGGTTTCCTGGAGGCCCTCGGTGTGCCCGCGGAGGGCGTCCCGGCGGGGCTGACCGCGCAGGCGGCGCTCTACCGGAGCCTGCTGGTGGGGCGCAGGATGCTCGTCCTGCTGGACAACGCCCGTGACGCCGACCAGGTACGTCCGTTGCTGCCCGGTTCGTCCGGCTGCCTGGTGGTGGTGACGAGTCGCAACCAGTTACCGGGGCTGGTCGCGGCGGAGGGTGCGCATCCGCTGCTCCTGGACCTGCTGCCGGCGGCGGAGTCGCTGGAGTTGCTGTCCCGCCGTCTCGGCGACCGGCGGGTGGCCCGGGAGCCTGCGGCGGTGGACCGGATCGTCGCGTCGTCGGCGGGCCTGCCGCTGGCGCTGTCCATCGTGGCCGCACGGGCCGCCACCCATCCGGACTTCGGGCTGGCCAGGCTGGCCGACGAGTTGGAGGGCACGCGGGGCAGCCTCGACGGGTTCACCGGTGGTGAGGCCGGCGCCGACGTACGGGCGGTCCTCTCCTGGTCCTACCGGGGTCTGGACCCGGCGACCGCGAGGCTGTTCCGTCTGCTCGGGCTGCACCCCGGCCCGGACCTGTCCCTGCCGGCCGCCGCCAGTCTCGCCGGCCTTCCGGTCGCGGACGTACGGGCACCGCTGGCCAACCTGACCCGGGCGAACCTGCTGGCCGAGCCCCTGCCCGGCCGGTACGCCCTGCACGACCTCCTGCGGGCGTACGCGCTCGAGCAGGTCGACGCGAACGATCCCGACCAGGAGCGGCGCGACGCCCTGACCCGACTGTTCGATCACTACCTGCACACCGCGCACGGCGCGGACCTGCTGCTCTACCACCATCGTGACTCGATCGACCTGCCCGCCGTACACGACGGGGTGGCGACGATCGAGCTGCGCGACCGTGATCACGCGTGGGCCTGTCTCGGTGCCGAACACCGGGCGCTGCTGGCCGCCACCGCACTGGCCGCCGCCACCGGTTTCGAGACCCACGCCTGGCAGCTCGCCTGCACGCTGAACACCTACCTGGACCGGCTGGGGGCATGGCAGGACCAGTCCGGCGTACAGCGGCTCGCTCTGGAGGCCGCCACCCGGTCCGGTGACCGGCTCGGCCAGGCGCGCGTCCACCGCAACCGCGCGGTGGCGTGCCTGCGCCTGGGGAGCTACGACGAGGCCGGTGCCCATCTGCGCCAGTCCCTGGACCTGTACGGCCAGCTCGGTGACGACGTCGGAAGTGCCCGTACGCAGCTCAACCTCGGCATCCTGGCCGAGCGCCAGGGCGACTACCGGCAGGCGCTCGACCACGCGCAACGGGCCTTCGACCTGTTCGAGGGTGCCGGTCACGGGCACGGCGCGGCCAACGCGTTGAACAACATCGGCTGGTACCACATCCAGCTCGGCGACCACCGGCGGGCGCTCGGTTACTGCGAGCGGGCCCTCGCCGAGCAGCAGCGGACCGGCAACCGGTACTGGCAGGCGCACACCTGGGACAGCCTCGGCTACGCGCACCACCATCTCGGGCACCACCGGGAGGCCGTCGACTGCTACGAGCACGCGCTCGCGCTGTGGCAGGAGGCCGGGGAGCGTTACTTCGAAGCCACCACGTTGACGCACCTCGGCGACACCCACCACGGCGTGGGCGACGTCGATCGGGCCGGCTCCGCCTGGCGGCAGGCCGCCGACATCCTCGACCGGCTCGGCCACCCGGATGCCGAACAGGTGTGGACGAAACTGCGCCCCGACGCCAATTCACCGTCCTGACCCGACAATTCCGGGAACCGGCAGGAAATCCACCACCAGCATGGCGTACGCGACCGCTGTCCGGCCGATTCCCGGACAGCGGAACCGATGCCCGGACAATCATCGCAGGTCGCGCCGACTATTGGGATCGGGGTGTCCGGGCGCAACCCGGAATAGGTGAATCCGGGACGGCCACAACGCCTCCGAACAGGGGTTTCGTTCGGCAGACCCCACTCCCGCGTGACACCTTGCGTACCTTTCGTCAATGGGTACGCATAGCAATTCACGAATGGCTGGCAATTTCGTCGAATTCCCGCCACCGAGGCGACCGGGTGGAGAACCTGTGGTCGGAAGGTTCGCACCCAGAACGAAGGGAATTCCGTGAGCCAGACCCACACCAGACGGTGGCGCATCGCGGTGGCGGTCGGCGTGGCGGTGGCCACCGCCGTCGCACCGCTCGGCGCACCACCGGGGCAAGCCGCGCAGCTCGCCCCGTCCCAACTCGTCGGTTTCACCATCGGGGCGGACGGCCGCCTCTACCCGGCCACGACCGGGCCGTCGTCGGGGCCGTCCGGCCCGGTCAGCAACGCGGTGATCGCGCCACCCGGGGCGGGCGTCAGCGCGGTACGCCAACCCGACGGGAACCTCGCCACCTTCGTCATCGGAACCCAGGGTGCGCTCGTCGCGGGCACCACCAACTCCGCCAGCAGTGGATTCAGGATCTTCACCGACGGGGCGGGTGGACTGGCGCCGCCCGGTGGACAGGTGAGCGCGGTCAGCACCGCGGACGGCGTACACGCCTTTTTCGTCGGTAACGACGGGGCGCTGTACGGCGCGTCGTACGTCCAGCGCGTACAGCCGGGAGCCGGACCACGACGGATCTCCGCGACCGGTATCGCGCCGCCGGGCGCGGTCGTCGCCGCGACCCGGCAGGGCAACGTGCCGGGCGCCCTGTTCGTCGGCGCGGACGGCGGGCTCCAGTCGGTCTGGCGGACCGGCACCAACACCTGGGCCACGGTCCCGGCCAGCCCACCCGGCCTGGCGCCGCCCGGTGGCGGCGTCGCCGCGACCTCCGGTGCCGTGGTGTACACGTTCTTCACCGGCCTCGACGGACGGCTCTGGCGGGTGAACTTCGCGGCCGGCGGCCTGCCGGATCCGTGGGACCCGGTGGCCATCTCGGGAGTCGGCGCGGCACCGGTCGGGGCGCGCCTCGCCGCGGCGCAGTTCACGACCGGCCAGCTCAGCGTCTTCTTCGCGGGCGCCGACGGTGCGATCCGGGTGGCGACCAACCTCGCCGGCGGATGGATCGAGCCGGCGGTGGCCAGCCAGCCGGGAATCGCCCGTCCCGGGGGTCCGATCTCGCTCACCGTCGTCGACGACTACGTGTACGTGGCCTGGTGCGGCAACAACATCTGGTGGTGGTTCTTCTGGTGGTGGCGGCGCCCGATCCCCCCGCCGCCGGGGCCACCGCCGTGGTCCGGCGAGGTCTTCTCGTTCCCGACGACGAACCCGGTCCGGGTCGGCTTCGACACCTCGATCACCATGATCAGGTAAGTGGTTAGCTTTCCAGGCGGAACGGGTGCCCGGACCGAGTCGGGGTTCGGGCACCCGTTCCGACCCGGACCGCCGAGGCGGCTTGGGCCGATCGCGGGACAGGGGCGCCGAGCGAGCCATACGGTGACCGGAATGCGGATACTCGTCACCGGTGCGGCCGGGTTCATCGGATCCCACGTCGCCGACCTGCTCGTCGAGGACGGGCACGAGGTCGTGGCCCTGGACGCGCTGCTGCCACAGGCCCACGGCGGGGAGATGCCGCCCTGGTCGCGGCGGCACAACCTGGTGGTCGGCGACGTACGCGACGGCGGGCTGTTGGTTCGGCTGCTGTCCGGGGTCGACGCGGTGTGTCATCAGGCGGCGATGGTCGGCCACGGACTCGACCCCTCGGACGCCCCCGAGTACGCCGGGCACAACAACCTCGGCACCGCCCACCTGCTCGCCGCCATGCACGCGGCGGGCGTACGCCGGCTGGTCCTGGCCAGCTCGATGGTGGTCTACGGCGAGGGCCGCTACCACTGCCCGGTCCACGCGGTGGTCCGACCAACGGACCGGCACCCGGCCGACCTCGCCACGCACAAATACGACCCGACCTGCCCGACCTGCGGCCGGACGCTGGCCCCCGGGCTGGTGCCGGAGGACGCGCCGCTGGAACCGCGCAGCACGTACGCCGCGACCAAGCTCGCCCAGGAGCACCTGGCGGCGGCGTGGGCACGGCAGACCGGGGGCGGAGTCTGGGCGCTTCGCTACCACAACGTCTACGGGCCGAGAATGCCCCGGGACACCCCGTACGCCGGAGTGGCGTCGATCTTCCGGTCGGCGCTGGCCGCCGGGCAGGCGCCCCGGGTGCTGGAGGACGGACGGCAGCGGCGCGACTTCGTCCACGTCGGCGACGTGGCACGGGCGAACCTGCTGGCCCTCACCGCCCCGCCGCCGGACGGGTCGGTGCCGCTGAACATCTGCTCCGGTGAGCCGCACACGGTCGGGCAGTTGGCGTACGAGTTGGCGGCCGCGATGGACGGCCCGACGCCGGTGGTGGTCGGCGGCGGCCGACCGGCGGACGTACGGCACGTGGTCGCCGACCCGGCCCGAGCGGGGGAACTGATCGGGTTCCGCGCCCGGATCGGGTTCACCGAGGGCGTCGCCGGATTCGCGACCGCGCGGTTGCGCGCCCCGGCCGCGATCCGGACGCCGTCCGTCGTGGCCGGCTGACCGCCGGACCGCGACACGGGCGTGGGTAACGACAGTTCGGCGACGGGTACCGTGTCCCGGTGCTGTCTCGGGGGATCGTGCTCAGTGGTCGTTACCAGTTGAACGAACGTGTCGCCACCGGTGGCATGGGCGATGTCTGGTGGGGCACGGATGTCCTGCTCAGACGCAAGGTCGCGGTCAAGGTGCTGCTACCCGCACTCGTCTCGGACGCGGAGTTCATCACCCGGTTCCGTACCGAGGCACGGATGATGGCCGCGCTGCGTCACCCCGGCATCGTGCAGATCTACGACTACGGCGAGGACGCGGTCGTCGACGGCCGCCGGGTGGACTACCTCGTGATGGAGTACATCGAGGGCGTACCGCTGTCGACGTGGATCCGGGAGACCGCCGAACTCGACGTCGCGCAGGCCATGTCGATCGTGACGCAGGCCGCGCAGGCGTTGCACGTGGCGCACACCGCCGGCATCGTGCACCGGGACGTCAAGCCGAGCAACCTGCTGGTCCAGCCGGACGGAAGTGTTGTCCTCGTCGACTTCGGCGTGGCCCGGTCGGCGAACCTGACCAGCATCACCGCCACCAACATGGTCCTCGGGTCGGCGCACTACATGGCTCCCGAGCAGGCGGCGGGTCGGCCGGTCTCGGCGGCGACCGACATCTACGCCCTGGGCGCGGTCGCGTACTGCTGCCTCACCGGCCGGCCGCCGTTCACCGGCGACAACCCGATCGAGGTGGTGACCCGGCACCTGCAGGAGGAGCCGCCCGCGCTGCCGGAGGAGATCCCGGCGGCGGTGGCCGCGCTGGTGAGCCGGGCACTGGCGAAGGCGCCCGCCGACCGGTTCCCGACCGCCGCCGCCTTCGCCGACGCCGCCCGCGCCACCCAGGGCACCGCGCCGCTGTCCCTGCCGATCGGCGCTGCCGACAACTCGACCACCGTCCCGTCGGCCCCTCCGGCGGACCCGCCCCCGCCCTCGGCCCCGGTCGCAATGCCCGCCGCCGGTGGCAACCGGCGACGCAACCTCCTGCTCGGCGGTGTCGCGGCGGCGGTCGTGATCGGGCTGGTCAGCTTGGTCGCCCTGCTCCCCTCTTCGCCCGACGAGAATCCGGCACCGACCCAGCCGGTGGCGAATGTGCCGGTCGAGGCATCGGCCGCCGGTGCCGACCCGGCCCCGCCGGTCGAGGCCACCGCACCGGCGACCGGCGGGGCGAGCCGGCCGGCGGTGACACCCGGCAGAGCGACCGCACCGGCGACGGCGCCGCCGACCACCGGGCCGACCACGCCCGCGAGCCCGAAACCGTCCACGAAGACCACCCGGGCCCCGGCCGCCGGCAACCCGCACACCCCGGTCGAGGTCTGCGGCAGCGGATACCAGATTGTCGACTCGGCGACGCTGACCGGCACGGACGGGACCCAGTACGGCAAGGTGTACCTGCTCTACCACAACGGCAACGGTTACAACTGCACGGTGACCATGAAGACCACCTCGGTCGGCACCGGGTCGGCGGTGTCGGCGTACCTGGAGGTGCAGGGCCGACCCCGCAGCACCGACAGCGGCTCCTTCGCGTACTACGCGGGGCCGGTACGCGCGCAGGCCGCCGGCACCTGCGTCAAGTGGGGCGGGTCGGCCGGCGGGGCGAGCTACAACAGCCCCTTCGAGCACTGCTCCTGAGTCGACGGTGGTGTCGCGGAGGATTCAGGCCAACCGGGACACGTACACGGTGTTGGTCGCCGGGCGTCCCTGCAACGGGTTGGGGAAGCTCACCACGTGCGCCTGCGTCGCGGCGAACACCTCGCCGAGTACGGCGGTGAAGTCGTCGTCGGGTGGATCGTTGGACCAGAGTCCGAACACCCCGCCCGGACGCAGCCGGTCGGCCAGTCGGCGCAGTCCGGCGGGGGTGTAGAAGGCGGCGTTGCGCGGGTGTAGGACCTGACGCGGGGAGTGGTCGACGTCGAGCAGTACGGCGTCGAACCGCCGGCCGGGCGCCCCGGTGTCGAAGCCGGACCCGCTCGCGGCCATGGCGAAGAAGTCGCCGTGCACCAGCCGGGTACGCGGATCCGAGGTCAGCTCGGCCGCGTACGGCAGGAGATTGTCCCGGTGCCACCCGATGACCTCGTCGAGCGCCTCCACCACCGTCAGCGAACGCACCCGTGGGTCTGCGAGGGCCGCCCGTGCGGTGTAGCCGAGCCCGAGTCCGCCGACGACCACGTCGAGGTCGCCACCGGAGAGTCCGGCCAGGCCGAGCCGGGCGAGTTCGACCTCGGCCACGGTGAACAGGCTGGACATGAGGAACTCGTCGTCGAGCTTGACCTCGTACACCTCGACCTGGAGTGACGGGTCGAACCGGCGCCGCAGGCTGATCGCGCCGATCTCCGTCTCGCGCCAGTCGAGTTCCTCGAAACGCGCACCCACCCGCAGCACTCTCCCTATGGTCGACCGCTGCCGGCGGCCCGCGAAATCCCAGCTCAGGGGGTCGGAACAGATTTCTGCACCCTACAGGGTGACCCGCGGATCCCGACCGGCCCCTCGTCGTCGCGGCGTGGTGCGACCGGTCAGGCCGTCCGACCCCGGTGGATCGTCACCGGGTGGGACGTTTCCCTGACCGGTCGCCGCGCGGACCGAACCCCCCGACCGTGCGCGTCCCGCTATTCCGGTCGGCCTCGCGCCACCCCTGCGGCGAGCGTCACCACCGGATGGTGATCGAGCACCACGGCGGGAACAGCTTGCACTTGATGGTGATCGTGATCCTCGGCCTCTTCCGGTTCGAGAACTCCACCGTGGGTGCCTCGGTGCCGGCCTTCACCGCGAGGTCACCGATGGTCGTCTTCTCGGTCAGGTCCCTTGCGGTGTAGAGCTCCTTGCCGTCTTCGGAGAAGACCACGGCCTGGTCCGGCGACACCGGGTCGGGAACCCCGGCCGCGTCGAGGATGTACTTGATCTCCCCAGCCCTGATGTCCCCCGCTCGTCCGTCGATCACCGCCTCGTCGACGCTGGCCACGCCCTTGGGGTCCACGGTGATCACCTCGGCGACGGCCTGCACCTCGGAGTCGAACGGGTACCACCCGAAGTGCCAGTCTCCGCCCCGGCAGTGGAACAGCCCGAACGTGGTGCCCTCGGGCACATAGGTGACGGTGACGTTGCCCTTGTCGTCGGTGTTCTCGACCGCACAGTCGGTCGCCTTCGGTGGCCCGGGCTGGTTGTCCTCGGCAAACGCCGATCCGGGCGCCGACAGCAGCACCGCCGCGGCTACGCCCAACGCGAGCAGTCGCGCACTCCGGTTCCGTACCATTGTTTCCTCCCTCTGCTCGGGACCGGGCGGCGCCCGGTCGCTGCGACGACAATGGCCGCCGGGCCTGAGGCGGCGCTGACGTCGGCCCGAAACGCGGACGCCGTGGTGCACCGCCGCCCGCAGGCGATCAGAAGTAGTTGTGGATCCGGTTCGTCTCGGCGGTCTCCCGCTGCACACCGGCATGGTCGTACACCCGGACCCCGGCGTAGATCTCGTCCTGGCCGATGTCCTCGTTGAGGGTGCTGCTGTTCATGCAGACCGCGGTGGAGAAGGAGCCGCTCGACTCGGAATAGCTGGAGTACGGCCCGCCGAGAAGGTCGTCGGACCACTCGTCGTCGCCCCAGAGGCGGACATCGACCCGCATCCCGTCCGGGTAGTAACGGGTGGTGCCCTGCACCCTCAACACGTAGTCGTAGTAACGGCCGTCGTCGGTCTGACACCCGGTGAAGATCGACAAGGTGGCTGTGGCCGCGAACGCGGGAGCCGCACCACCGGTGACGGTGGCGACGGCGAGCACCGCCGCCGTCACCACGACCATCGACATCGTACGAAGAACCCTGGACTTGATCATGACTCTTGGTTGTCCCCTCGATCGGGAAACCGTCCGGCGTGGCACGACGGACGTCGGGCGGGCCGGGGCTCGGCCCATCGCGGCAGCACCATGACCGCCTGCGGTGATGGCACCCTGGCAGGCCGTTCTGAGGCGGGACTGACACGCGCTGAGGCGGGCTGACGTCGTACCGGAAGGGGTGTCCGGTCCACGACGGACTCCCCGGCGACCGGCCGTGAGGTCGGTAGCGTGTGGGTCCGGCCCGGCTCTTGGGGGTGGCCACGATTCAGGTACGGCTTCTCGGACCGGTCGACGTGACCGTGGGCGGCGTTGTCCGGCCCGTGCCCGGCCTACGGCGCAAGGCCCTGCTCGCCGCCCTCGCCCTGCACGCCGGTCAGCCGGTGAGCAGCGACCGGCTCATCGACATCGTCTGGGACGGCAAACCCCCCTCGACCGCGTCGAACTCCCTGCAACGGCACGTGTCCTACCTGCGTGACGAACTCGGCGTACGGCAGGCGATCGCGGTGCGCTCCCACGGTTACCTGCTGGACCTGCCGGGAGAGGTCACCGACGTCGAGACCGCCGAGCGGCTCATCCGCGAGAGCGGTGACAACCGGGACCCGGCCGGTAACGCCTCCCGGCTGCGCACGGCACTCGCCCTGTGGCGGGGCCGCCCACTGGCCGACGTCACCGGCCTGAGCTGGTTGGACGAGCAGGCCGACCGCCTGGCCCGGACCGAACTGGTGGCGATCCGGGAACTGGTCGACGTACGCCTGGCGCTGGGTGAGCACGCGCTGCTGGTACCGGAGCTGGAGCGGCTGACGCGGCAGCATCCGTACCACGAGCAGCTCCACCACCGGTTGGTGCTGGCCCTCTACCGCAGCGGGCGCCAGGCCGAGGCACTGGCGGCCTACCAGCGGTTGCGCGCCACGCTCGCCGAGGACCTGGGGGTCGACCCGAGCCGGGCGCTGCGGGACCTGGAAGCCGCGATCCTGCGGCAGGACGCCGATCTCGACCCGCCGGTGACGACAGTGGTGCCGGGTCCCGCCCCGGTCGCCGTTCCGGTGCCGGCACAGCTTCCGGTGCCCGTACGGGGCTTCGCCGGGCGCCACCACGAACTGGCACGGCTCGACGGGCTGCTCACACCGGCGGCGTCACCACCGGCATCCCCCGGATCGGCCGGATCGTCCACGACGGTCATCGCCGTGGTCTCCGGTACCCCGGGGGTCGGTAAGACCGCCTTCGCCGTGCACTGGGCGCACCGGGTGGCCGACCGGTTTCCCGACGGACAGTTGTACGTCAACCTGCGCGGATTCGAGGCCGACGGTGCCTCGTTGCCCCCGGCGACCGCGATCCGCGGCTTTCTGGACGCGTTGGGTGTGCCGGCGCGGCGGATCCCCGCCGACCTGGCCGCCCAGGCCGCGCTCTACCGCAGCGTGCTGGCCGGCAGGCGGGTCCTGGTGCTGCTCGACAACGCGCGCGACGTCGAGCAGGTCCGTCCGCTGCTGCCCGCCGCACCCGGCTGTCTGGTGCTGGTGACCAGCCGTGACGAGCTCACCCCACTGATCGCGAGCGAGGGCGCCGAGGCGCTGATCCTCGACCTGCTGACCGCCGAGGAAGCGCGGGACCTGCTGGTCCGGCGGGTCGGCGCGGACCGGGTCGCCGCCGAGCCGGGCACGGTCGACGACATAATCACCCGGTCGGCACGGCTCCCGCTCGCGCTGGCCATCGTCGCCGCCCGGGCGGCCATCCGGCCCGCCTTCCCGCTCGCCGCGCTCGCCGCCGAGCTGCACCGGGCCGCGGACGGCCCGGACCCCGAGCTGGACCCGTTCGACGGTGGCGACCCGGCGACCGACATCAGAACCGTCTTCTCCTGGTCCTACCGGACCCTCAGCGTCGGGGCGGCCCGGCTGTTCCGGCTGCTCGGTCTGCATCCCGGACCGGACATCGCCGAGCCTGCCGTGGCCAGCCTCACCGGGCTCCCGCCGGCGCGGGTCCGGCCGCTGCTGGCCGAGCTGACCCGTACGCACCTGCTGGCCGAACACGCACCCGGCCGGTACGCCTGCCACGACCTGCTCCGCGCGTACGCGGGGGAACTGGCGCAGGCCCGTGACAGTGCGCCCGAGCGCGTCGACACCCAGCGCCGGATGTTCGACCACTACCTGCACACCGGCGACACCACCGCCCGGCTGCTGGATCCGCACCGGGATCCGATCATCCGTTCCGTACCGCACCCCGGCACCACCCCGGAACCGTTCACCGAGTACGCACCGGCGCTCGCCTGGTACGCCGCCGAGAAGCCGGTCCTGCTCGCCATGGTCGAGCAGGCGGCCCGTACCGGCTTCGACCGGCACAGTTGGCGGCTGGCGTGGATCCTGTTCGACTACTTCGACATCCACGGTTACTGGCACGAGCTGATCGGGGTCCAGCGGCTCGCGATGGCCGCCGCCCGGCGGCTCGCCGACGAGTCCGGTCAGGCCCACGCCCACTGGGGCCTTGCCCGCGCCCACGCGAAACTGGGCCGGTCCGGCCCGGCCCTCACCCACTTCCGGCACGCCCTGGAGCTGTTCGAGCAGACCGGCGACCTGACCGGCCAGGCCCACACCCACCTCAACCTCGCCTGGGCGATGGACCGGCAGGGCCGGTACGCGGAGGCGCTTCCGCACGCGCGGCAGGCGAGTGCGCTCTATCGGGCCACCGGCAACCGGGCGGGGCAGGCCGACGGGCTCAACGCCATCGGGTGGTACCTGACCCATCTCGGCGACCACCGGCAGGCGCTCGACTGCTGCCGACGGTCGCTCGCCCTGCACGAGGAGACCGGTGACCGGCGCGGCGTCACCCAGGCGTGGGACAGTCTCGGCCACGTCTACACCAGACTCGGCGACTTCGACCGGGCAACCGACTGTTACCACCGGGCCCTGGACCTGGTCCGGCAGCTCAGCATCCGCTACGACGAGACGATCGTGCTGACCCATCTCGGCGACGCCCGGCACGCCGCCGGTGACCTCGCCGGAACCCGTCTCGCCTGGCAGCGGGCGCTGACGATCCTCGACCAGCTCGGCCACCACGACGCCGAGACGATCCGTACCAAACTGCACCACGTCGGCACGTGACCGGCTCGCCGGTGGGAGCAGGGCCGAAGAAGACCGGCACGGGTTACGATTCGGATCATGGCGTTGCTGCACCGGGCCGAACTGCACCCCACGAAGCTCGAACTCCTGGCCGCGTGGCTGCCGGACCGCCGGTGGTACGAGGGGTCGACGGATGACGACGTCGTACGGGTGGCGGCGTACCGGTTCGACGATCCGGCGGGTGCGGTCGGGATCGAGACGATGCTGGTGAGCACCGGCGACTCGGCGGTACACCAGGTTCCGCTCACGTACCGCGACGCGCCACTGGACGGCGGCGAGCGGTGGCTGGTCGGTACCACCGAGCACTCGGTCCTCGGCCGGCGCTGGGTGTACGACGCGTGCGGTGATCCGGTCTACGTCGCGGCGCTGGCGCACGCCATCTTCACCGGTGGCGGCCAGGCGGACGAGTTCTTCGAGGTCGACGGCCGGCTCGAACGGCGCGACCCCAGCGCGGTCGTCGTCGGCAGCGGCACACCCGGCGCCGAGGTCCCCGTCGCGGACGGGCCGTCCCTGGTCGTGACGGACGAGGACTACGCCACGGTCATCACGACCGACCGGGTGCAGTTGACCGTCGTGCGTCGCCTCGACGGGGGCGACCGGCCGATCGGCGCCATCCTCACCGGTACCTGGGACGGTCAGCCGACCCCACTGCCGCTGGCGCACGCCGTCACCCGCTGACGCCCCTCGCCCGTACGGGCACCCACCACGCACCCGGTGTCGAATCGGCCCGGATACGCGTGGGGCTCACCGATCGACGGCCACCCAGGTCCGACCCTTGACCGGCACATACGTTGATCGATACCGTCAATGGATCTTGCCGCTGGCGCAGCGGAACGCGGGATGCCGCACCACCCCGACCGCCCCTGGACGGAGGTTGACCACGGTCGGTCCCGCGCCCCGAGTCCGTACCGTGCTCCGGAAGGGACAACGTTATGTGGTTCACCAAGAGCGGTCGTGGTGTCTGGCGGGGGGCGGTGTCGGCCTCGGCCGCCGCCTGTCTCGCCGTGACCGGGTTCGCCGCCCCGGCATCAGCATCGTCCGGTACGGCACCCGCCGGATCGCCGCCGTCCGGTCAGGTCACCCAACTGCCGAGCGGTAACACCACCTACCGCACACTGGACGACTACGAGCGGGACATGCAGACGCTGGTCCGCGAGCACCCGAAGCTGGTCAAGCCGCTGACCCTGCCGTACCCGACCTCCACCGGCCGACTGGTCCGCGGCATCGAGATCTCCCGCGACGTCCGGGCCAACGACGGAAAGCCGGTCTTCGTCACCGTCGGGATGCACCACGGCAACGAGTGGCCCAGCGGCGAACTCGTCATGGAGTACGCGACCGACCTGGTGCAGCGCGCCGCCCGCGGCGACCGGTACGTCTCCTCGCTGCTCAACCGCGCCCGGCTCGTGGTGGTCCCGATCGTCAACGTGGACGGCTTCACCCGCAACCGCCGGCAGACCGACACCAACGTCGACATGAACCGCAACTACGGCTTCGGGTGGCTGCCGATCTCCACCGGAGGCGCGGCACCGTGGTCCGAACCGGAGACCAGGAACATCGAGTGGCTGCTGTCCACCCGGCAGGCGACCACGTTCGTCACCCAGCACACCTGCATCCAGGTGGTGCTCTACCCGCCGCTGCAACTCGAGGTGGGCCCGACCCAGGACGTGGCCCGCTTCGAGGACCTGGCGACCAGGATGGCCCGGCGCTACGGCCCGAACTACATCCCCCGGGACTCCGCGCACGACTACGAGACCACCGGTGAGGCGATCGACTGGGCCTACTTCGCCACCCGGGGGCTGGCGTTCACCGCCGAGACCTGCCCGGACAGCGGCGTGGAACGTACCTTCCAGACCCAGGTCGTGGACGCGTACGCCGAGCACCGGCTCGCCATGTTCGAGGCGTTGGAGGCAACGGCTGACCCGGACCAGCACGCGGTGATCGAGGGCAGGGCGCCCAAGGGAGCGGTGCTGCGGATCGCGAAGTCGTTCAACATGTACACCCAGCCGTACCCCCAGGCGGACGGAACGACCCGACCGACCGCGTTCGGTACGACGCTGACCTCCGACCTGAACGTCAGCAGGTCGAACGGCAAATTCAGTTGGGCGGTCAATCCGTCCTACCGGCCGGTGCCGCCGTACCAGGCGAACGGGGTGCAACCGAACCAGACCGGGTTCTACCGCGAGCCGTGGATCCTGACCTGCGAGCGTCCGGACGGCACGGTGCTGCAACGTACGGCGGTGAACGTCAACCTGGGGCAGAAGGTGAAGGTCGACCTCAGGCAGTGCGAGCGTAACTTCCGCAAGAAGTCACACTGATCCACGCCTCGGCCGGGGGGCGGGCGTTCCGATTCGCCCCCGGTCGGGGATCGATCCGGTCAGGGGATCAACATCTCCGTCCGGTACTCGGACGCCAGTCTGCCGGCGCGTTCCCCGCGCTCGTTGCGCTGCGCCTCGTCGAGCTTCGGCGCCGGTGTCGTCGGGCCGTCCACCCGGTCGCCGATCCGAAGGAAGAACTCGTCCTGCCCAGCCGGGGTGCACATGCAGAGCATGCGCACGGGCTCGTCGGAGGAGTTGCGGAAGAAGTGCGGGGCGTTCGCCGGGATGTTGACGGTCTCTCCGGCCCGCGCGACGATCCGCTCACCCCGGAAGGTGAACTCCACCGCGCCGTCGAGCACGGTGAACATCTCCTCGAAGTCGTGCCGGTGCGGAGGTGGTCCGCCACCGGGCGGCACCCGCATGTCGATCAGGCAGTACCGTCCGGCGGTCTGCTCGCCCGCGACGAGGATCGTGTAGGTGCCGCCCGCGACCGCGACGTGCGGCAGGGCGGGATCGTCGGGCCGGGCGTGCACCAGGGCACGAGCGGGGTCGTCGGGTGGGATCACCGAATCCGCCATGCCCTGCCTCCATCTCGCCGGACATCCATCGTTGATGAAGATCACCGAAGCCCGGCGCCTGTTTCCTCTTTACCCCCGGCACGCGATCGAAACGCGCATCCTCTTCACCCGGCGCAGTTCGGGACGACTCGCCGGCCGCTGGCTTCTTCGGCCCGACAACGGGTAGACGAGCAGGGAGCAGGTTGTGGGAACAACCGGTACCTGGGTGGGATAGCGGACGAACCGGAGGAGTTGTCAATGCTGGTCCTGACCGATAACGCGGTGATGGCGATCCGAGACCTGACCGCGCAGGAGGGCGTACCGCAGACCGGTGGGCTCCGGATCAGTCACGATCCGTCGGACGACTCCCTGCTGGTCGCCATCACCGAGCAGCCAGACCAGGGCGATCAGGTTGTCGACAACCTGGGGGCGCGACTCTTCCTGGATCCGCAGGCGGCGCAACTGCTCGCCGACAAGGCCCTCGACGTCCATGTCGACGATCAGGACACCGTGCAGTTCGCGTTCACGAACCGGCAGACGGACGGCGCGGTCTGGCCGTCGGACCCGGACCTCGCCTCCTGATCGTCACCGGCCGGTTGCCGGCCCCAGCCCGATCACCTGCCGCCGGAACGACTCCAGGACGACGGTCCAACCGGCCTCGTCGTCGAACCGCGACCGGTCCGCCGCCTGCCCCGGCTGCCAACCGCCGTGCTCCAGCCGCACCACGCTGCCCGACCGGTCCGGTGTGAAGCGAACCTCGAGCAGCGTGACATCGCCCGTACGCTGCCCGAGGTTCCAGTGGACCGCGATCCGCGACCCCGGCTCCCACACCGCGACCGTGCCCCAGTCGTACTCGCCGCCGGTGCGGTTGCGCTCGTAGACCCGCCCACCGGCGCCCGGTTCGACCACCACGGCCGCGAGGTCCGCGCCGCTGGCGGTGAAGCCGGCCGGCCACCACCCGCCGATGCCGGCCGTGAAGACCTCGAACGCGTACGCCGGGTCGCCCGGCAGGACCAGTTCCCGGACGACCGGCCGGAGCGGCGGGTCCTCGTCTGCGCCGGTGCCCATCGACCCACTCCTTCGATCTGCGGTAAGTCCTCGCAGGCCAGACTAGTCAGCAGGTCGGACGAGGGACTTCGTCACGCGTTGCGGCGGTTGCCGGTGACGCTGCTGCGCGGCAGTCGGCCCGCGCGGGAGTGTCCCGTGAGGGTGTCCCCGGAGACGGTGACGTCGAAGTCGAGGTTGAGGTGGATGGGTCTGGTGATGGACTGGTGCCAGGTGACGCGCCGCCCCTCGGCCGTCGTCTCCTGGTTGACGTCGGTCAGTGGCACGGTCTCGCCCCTGCCCTCGGCCACGCCCCGCAGCCCCTCCGCCGTGTCGGTGAAGGTGTAGACGACGGCGAGCGAGCCGATCGGCGTTCTCAGTTTCAGGTCCCAGATCCCGACGATCGAGTCCACGGGGCTTCCTTCCGATTGGTTCGGGTGCGTGATCATCGACGGCGGCTCAGACGGCGACCGGTTGCCGGCCGGTGTTGCGCCAGACGGTGCCGCGCCGGTCGTACTCGAAGTAGGTCTCGACGGCGTGGGCGATCCTCGGCCCGTACTCGCGTTCGAGGATGTGCAGTCCGAGGTCCAGACCCGAGGTCACTCCCCCGGCGCTGACCAGATCGCCGTCATCGACAACGCGGGCCGGTACGGCGTGCACCCCGGTCGCCGCCAGCACCTCCATGCCCTGCACGTGGGTCACGGCGTGACGTGCCGTGATCAGGCCGGCCATGGCCAGGGCGAGGGAACCACCGCAGACGGTCGCCACCGTCACCCCCGGGTTGCGCAGCGCGTCGCGCATCAGGGTCACGGCCTCGGTCTCACCGAAGCGGGCGAGCAGCACCGGAATCGTCTCGACCCCCTCGTCGGGGTCGCCGACGGTCGGTCCGCTGGCACCCGGGACCAGGACGTAACCGGGCCTGGCCGGGTCGAGGTGGGCGGTCGCGTGCAGCACCAGGCCCCGCGTACCGCTGCGGACCGGGCGCGGCCCCTGCGCCGAGACGAGTTCCACGAGCAGTTCACCCTCCACCGCGTCGCTGCCGGCGCAGAGCACCTCGAACGGCGCGATCACGTCCAGCGGGTCGAAGCCGTCGAACAGAACAATCTGGACGTGCATGGGGGATCTCCTCGGCTGGTTCGTCCGGTACGGGTTCGTACCCGGTCCATGTTCGGCAACCGGGATCGACAACTCCACTGGCACGAATGCCAACGTTCGACTGAATCTTGCCAAGCGGTTACACCGGGGGAAAGGCGTGACCTGGGCGGTGCCATGCGTACCGGTGGGCGCTAGGATTTTGCCGTGCACACCGTGGTGGTCCTCGCCCTGCCGGACACCATCGCGTTCGACCTGACCACCCCGATCGAGGTCTTCGGTCGGGTACGACTGCCGGACGGTCGACCCGGCTACCGGGTGCTGGTCTGCGGCAGCGAACCCGTCGTCACCGCCGGGCCGCTGCGACTCGCCACCGACCACGGCCTCGACGCACTGGCCCGCGCCGACACGATCGTCGTCCCCGGCCGCAACGACCCGACGGCACCGACCCCCGCAGCCGTCACCGACGCGCTGCGCGACGCGGTCGCCGCCGGCACCCGGATCGTGTCGATCTGCGTCGGCGCCTTCACCCTCGCCGCGGCGGGACTGCTCGACGGCCGGCGCGCCACCACCCACTGGGCGGCAACCGACCGGTTCCGGGCCGCCTTCCCCGCCGTCGACCTCGACCCCGACGTGCTCTACGTCGACGCCGGCCAGATCGTCACCTCCGCCGGAGCGACCGCCGGGATCGACATGTGCCTGCACCTGATCGGCCGGGACTACGGGGCCGCGGTCGCCGCCGACGCCTCCCGGCTGACCGTCGCACCGCTGCACCGCGACGGTGGGCAGGCGCAGTTCATCGTGCGGAACACCCCCGGCCAGACCGCACCGGGACTCGCGCACCTCCTCGAATGGATCGAGGAGAACGCCCACCGCGACCTCAACCTCGACGACCTGGCCAACCGCGCGGCCATGAGCATCCGTACGCTCAACCGCCGGTTCCACGAGGAAACCGGGCGCACCCCGATGCAGTGGCTCAACAGCGTACGGATCCGACGGGCCCAGGAACTCCTCGAAACCACCGACCACGGGGTGGACCGCATCGCCCACCAGGTCGGGTTCACCTCACCGACGAACTTCCGCGCCCAGTTCAAACGCGTCAGCGGCGTCGCGCCCCGGGCGTACCGCAGCACCTTCCGGCACGGCGGACCCTGACCCCGCCGACGGCCCGGTCGCCGTCATGTCGGCTTTCCGGAATTGCCTTGCCCGCCGGACCGGACGGCAGGAGTCTGGAGCCGTCCACGGCACGGCCGCCACCACGACGTTCCGGGCCACCGCGCAACCGGCTGGGAGCTGTGTGTCCGACGATGGCAGACCCACGACCCCGTGCCTGCCAACTCGTCGTCGCCGCCGCCGGATACGGCAAGACGACCATGCTGCGCCGATGGTTCCGGCCGGCGTCGACGGTCTGGCTGCACGGCACCGACATCGACACCCTGATCGCCGGTGAGCTGGAGAAGCTGACCGACGCGGGCGACAACCTGCGGGTGGTCGTCGACGACCTGCCACGCCTTGAACCGGCAACCGCCGACCGGTTGCTCGCGATCGTCGGCGGGCTACCGGACGGGATCACCGTCGCCCTGACGTCCCGGTGGCCGCTGGGCACCGCCACGTCCCGGTGGCGGGGCCGGGGACGGCTCGCCGAGGTCGGCCCGTCCGATCTCGCGCTCACCACCGACCAGGTCGTCGACCTGCTCACCGCCGAGTACGGGCTGCCGGACCCCGACCTGGCCGACCGGATCCACGAACTGACCGGCGGCTGGCCGGCGCTGGTCCACCTCGCCGCCGAGACGCTCGGCCCGACCGGTTCGCCGGCCGGCCCGCTGCTACCGGTGATCACCGCACCGGACGGCCCCCTGGCGACCTACGTGACGACCGAGGTCCTGGGGCCGTTGCCGGGGGAGGTCAACCGGCTCGTCCGTGACGTCGCCACGCTCGCCCCGGTGAGCGCCGGGCTGTGCGCGGCACTCGGCCACCGGCGGGCGGCCACGGCCCTGTACCTGCTCACCGGCACCGGTCTGCTGGTCCCCGACCCGGACGGGCCCACACCCGGCGACCGGCTCGTCCCGGTGATCGCCGAGATCGCACGACGCACCGGCCGGCGCGGCGCCACCCGGCGGATCACCACCGTCGCCGCCACCTGGTACGGCGAGCACGGTCCACCGTTGGCCGCCGCCCGCTCGTACCTGCGGGCCGCCGATCACGAACGGTGCGTACGGGTACTGGAGGAACACGGCGACGCCGTACTCGCCGCCGGGCGGCCGACCGAGGTCGCCGCGATCGTCGAGGCGCTGCCGGAGGAGCGGCGTACCAGGCGGTTGCGGCTCCTGCTCGGCGACGCGTTCCGTACCGCCGGTGACCTGCCCGCCGCGGCGAGAACGTACGACACGGTCGCGGCCGGAGAACCCGCCGGCGACGCCGGACTCGCCTGGCGGATGGGCCGGGTCCACTACCAACGGGGCAACCCGCTCGACGCGCTGAAGGTCTTCGCCCAGGGCAACGAGGTGCCCGCCGACGCCGACACCGCGATCCTGCTCGCCTGGACCGCCCACGCGCACCTGCTCGCCGGGGACTGCGCCACCGCGACCGGGTACGCCCAACGCGCCGTACGGCACGCCGCCGACGCCGGACACGACGGGGCACTGGCCACCGCCCACGTGAGCGTGGCCCTCTGCCTCGGCGCGGCCGGGAACCGGGCCCGCAGCGAGGAGCAGTACGCGCGGGCGCTGCCGATCGCCGAACGTACCGGCGACGTCGTGCTGGTCACCCGCATCCTGATCAACCAGTCGTACCACCTGATCTGCGCGTCCCGGTACGCCGAGGCCCTGGTCCTCGCCCGGCGGGCGGACCGGTTCGCCGCCGCCGCCGGGTACCCGAACCTGCGCAACATCGCCTCGTGCAACGAAGCCGACGCGCTGTCCATCCTCGGCCGCTACGACGAGGCGGTCCGCCGGTACGGCCAGGTCCTCGCCCGGTACGAGCGGATGGGTTCGCGCCGCTCCGGGGCGGCCCTGCTCGGCCTCGGCGAGGTGTACCGCCGACGCGGCTGGCGGGAGCAGGCCCGCGCGGCGTACGAGGAGGCGGTTCGGGTCGGCGAGGCCGCCGGGAACGCCAACATCCTGGTGCCCGCCCTCGCCGGCCTGGCCCTCGTGATCCTGCACGAGGACCTCGACACGGCCGCCCGGTACGCCGAGCGGGCCGCCCGGGAAGCCTCCACCGAGATCTCGGTGCCGGCACTGCTGGCCCGGGGCTGGATCGCCGTACGCCGGGCGGACCGGACCGGGGCGGGAACACTGGCGACGGAGGCGGCGACGATCGCCCGCGCCCAACGGGACCGGGGCGGGCTCGCCGACGCCCTCGAACTGCGTGCCGCGGGCGAGCCGGTGCCGGCCCGCGCCCGCTCGGCCCTGCGCGAGGCGTACGCGATCTGGACCGACACCGGAGCGGTGCTGGAGGCGGCCAGGATCCGGGTGATCCTCGGCGGCCTGTCCGACGCCACCACCGACGACCGGCTGGACGCCCTGATCGCCGTCGAGGAACTCACCGCGGCGGACGCCGTGCCGGACCACCGGGCACCCGTACCGGGTGCCGTCGACAACGGATCCGGCACCGGCACGGAGGTGTCGATCCGGTTGCTCGGCCGGTTCGAGGTCCAGCTCGGCGACCGGGTCGTCCCGGCCGCCCAGTGGCAGTCACGCAAGGCCCGTGACCTGCTCCGGATCGTCGCGACCCGACGCGGCCGACCGGTGTCGCGCGGGGTGCTCTGCGAACTGCTGTGGCCCGACGACAACGCCGAACGTACCGGGCACCGGCTCTCCGTCCTGCTGTCGATCGTGCGCGGTGTGCTGGACCCGGACCGGGCCCACCCGGCCGATCACTTCCTCGTCGCCGACCAGGCCAGCGTCGCGTTGGACGTCACCCGGCTGCGGGTCGACGTGGAGGAGTTCTTCGCCCACGTCGTACACGGGCGCCGGCTGCTCGACCGTGGCGCCGCCGCCGAGGCCCGGACCGTACTCGCCACCGCGGAACGGGAATACCGGGCCGACGTCTTCGAGGACGAGCCGTACGCCGACTGGTCGGCACCGCTGCGCGAGGAGGTACGGGCGGCGTACCTGAACATGCTGCGGATGCTGGCGCGGGCCAGCCGGGCGGCGGGCGATCCGGAGACGGCGGTCGCCTGCCTGCTCCGGCTGCTGGAGAAGGATCCGTACGACGAGCCGGCGCACCGGGCACTGGTACGGACACTGGTCGCCGGCGGCCGGCACGGGGAGGCCCGACGGGCCCTGCACCGGTACGCCGAGGCGATGCGCGCGATCGGCGTACGGCCACCGGACGAGTCGATCCTCGCCCCGGCCGGGGTTGGTGCCCGGACCCGTTGAACCGCCCGACGGTTCAGTGGAAACTGCCGGCGAGGATGCCGTACACGACGGTTTCGTCACCCGTACCGTCGGTTGCCGCGACGCCCGTACCGTCGGCCGGACGCGGACCGGGTCGTACGCCGGTCGCCGCCGCGGCCCGGATCGGTGCGGCGAGAGCGGCGCGGACCCCTCCCCCGGCGCCCGACGGCCGCAGGACCAGCGCGTCGAGGTAGGCGTGCGGCCCACCGCCGGCGCGACCACCGACGCCGTAGATCCGGGCGTCCGCGGTGTCCGCCACGGTGACGCTCCTCGGCCACCCCGCGCCGTCCGGCGACACCGCCGCCACGCGTCGCATGGTCCCGGTCTGGGCACGGCAGATGGCGTACGCGGTGACCTCGGTCGGTGGCCCGTCGCTGGTGACACCGACCGCCACCTTGGTCAGGCCGGGATCGGGCACGACCTCGGCGACGGCAGCGTGGTCCGGGTCGCCGGTGACCCGAAACCCGGTCCCCCACACCTTCGTTCCCGGCTCGCAGGTGGCCGTCGCGGTGGACTCCCCGACCGAGGTGCCCACCGCCCGGCGCAGCGGAGATCCGGACGCCTCGCAGATCGCCTGCCCGACCACCGACCACGGACCCCGTTGCCCCGTACGCGCGACCGCCCGGACGGTCACCGTCGTCAGTCCCGCGTCCGGTACCACGGCGGTGACCACGACCTGCCCGGTACCGCCGGCGGGCCCGCCGACACCGCCACCGGCGGAGAACACCAGCGTGGGTCGCGGGCACCGCACCGTCACCTCCTTCTCCGGGGACTCGTCGTGCAGGCTGGCCGCCGCGACGAGGACTGGTGCGTGTGGCCCGTCGGCGCGTGCGGGCCTCGTACCGGCGACGAGGCTCGCCGCGACCAGCGCGACGGCGACGCTCCCGTGCCCGACCGTCCGGCCTGTACCTGCGCGCATGTGCTGCTCCCTCCGAGGTCCCCGTCCTCGGTGGGACGGGGTTGTCCCCAGCGTGGTCCGGCCGGTCACGGTGGCGTCATGGTCCGGTCACGGCCGGCGGCACCCCGACGGCCGGTAGCCGGGCGGTTCGCGCCCGGTCCGTGCCATGATCGGGTACGGGGCGCCCCGCTCGGCTACCCGGCGGGGAACCTTCGCGCCAGCGCCCGCCGGCCGGCGGAGGTTCATGGCCCGGCGGAGGGGCCGCGACGGTACGGGAGGCGGAGATGGCGGTTCGGGTCGCGGTGCTCGACGACTACCAGGATGTGGCCCGGGAGTTCGGTGGCTGGGACCGGCTCGGGGACCGGGTCGAGGTGACCGTCTTCACCGACCACGTCGACGACGTCGAGGTTCTCGTCCGGCGGCTCGCGGACGCCGAGGTCGTGGTGGCGATGCGGGAGCGGACCGCGTTCCCCGCGGCCGTACTCGACCGGCTGCCCCGGTTGCGTCTCCTGGTCACGACCGGGATGTCCAACGTCGCCATCGACGTGTCGGCGGCGACGCGGCGCGGGGTCGTCGTCACCGGCACCCGCGGGGTCGCCACCGGCACCGCCGAACTCACCTGGGGACTCATCCTGGCCCTGGTACGCCGGATCCCGACCGAGTCCCAACGGGTACGCGAGGGCGGCTGGCAGAGCACGGTCGGCGGAGACCTGGCGGGTCACACCCTCGGGGTGGTCGGGCTGGGTCGGATGGGTGCCCAGGTGGCCGCCGTCGGCCGGGCGTTCGGGATGCGGGTCGTGGCCTGGAGCGAGAACCTGCGCGCCGAGCACGCGGCGGAGTTGGGCGTACAGGCGGTGTCCAAGGAGGAGTTGCTGACCGGGTCGGACATCGTGACCGTGCACCTCCAGCTCGGCGACCGGACCCGTGGCCTGTTCGGCGAGGCCGAGCTGCGTTCGATGCGCCGGGACGCGTACCTGGTGAACACCTCGCGGGGACCGATCATCGACGAGGCCGCCCTGCTCACCGCGTTGCACGAGGGCTGGATCGCCGGCGCCGGCCTGGACGTGTTCGACGTCGAACCGCTGCCGACCGACCACCCGCTGCGGACGGCGCCGAACACTGTACTGACGCCGCACCTCGGTTACGTCACGCGCGAAACCTACCGGGTCTTCTTCGGTGACGCGGTGGAGGACATCGAGGCGTTCCTGGCCGGACAGCCGGTCCGGGTGCTCTGACCCCGTCCCTGCCGGGTCGCTGTCCCGCCTGCCGGGTCGCTGTCCCGCCTGCCCGATCGCTGTCCCGCCTGCCGGGTCGGGGTCAGCGTCGCATCAGGGTGTCCAGCCAGGCGAACGCCGCGTCCTGCATCTCCGGTGTGCAGATGTGCCCCACTCCCGGCCAGATCGTGGTCCGCAGCCGGTCGTCGGCCCGCTGCGACCGCCAGACCGCGCGCATCCTCGTGTACGCACCGAGGGTGCCCGCCGAGGTGAACAGCGGATCGAGTCGACCGGTGGTGTCGGTACGGCGGCCGGTGCCAGCGTCGGCGCGGCCGGACCCGCCGATGCCGGAGCGGGCAGCTGCGACTGCATCAGGGCCAGTACGGGCAGGGACACCAGGGCACGCCTCTTCATCGATGTCCCTCTCTGCGGAGTGCCGCCATGCTAGGCCCGCAGAGTCGAGCCGGTCAACCTCAAGCCCCCTGAGGGAAGCCCTTTCCTACCGTCGCGGCATCGCTCGCGCCACCACCCCTAAAGCGTCCTAGGACAATCGTCGTGAAGCGGCTGTGGCTCAGGCGGCGACGGGCTGCGATTGCTCGTCGGCGTGGGCGATCCGGGTGAGTTCGCGCCAGAGCAGGACCACGAAGACCGCCGAGCCGACGAAGGCGAACCAGAACGGCGCGGTCACGCCGTAGTGGGTGGCCAGGGTGCCGCCGACGGCCGAGCCGACGACCAGGCCACCGAAGACGCTGATGGTGTTGATGCTGTTCACGCGTCCCTGCAGGTGGGTGGGGACGGCCCGCTGCCGGACGGTCATCGAGGTGGTGCTCCAGACGAACGCGTGGGCGCCGAAGATGAAGAAGATCAGCGAGGCCAGCCATGCCGAGGTGGTGAGGGCCAGGGCGAGGTGGGTGAAGGTCTCGATGATCAGCCCGGCCCGCATCACGTTGCCCAGGCTCACCCGCCGGGTGATCCACCCGTACAGGGCCGTACCGAGCAGGCCGCCGACCGCCGAGACCGTGGTGAGCAGGCCGAACCCGACGGCGCCCAGGTCGAGGCGCTGCGCGGCGTAGAGCACCAGTACCGACCAGGCCGCACCGAAGGTGACGTTGAAGATCAAAATCGTCAGACACAGCGTACGGACCGCCGGGTGACGTACGGTCCACCGGAACCCCTCGACCATGTCCCGCCAGACACCCGTTCGCGCCTGCGCCGCTTCCCGGTCCCGAACGGGCAGCACGACCCTCGACACCAGCAGCACACCGGCGGCCGCCAGGACCGCCTCGGTCACGAACGGCCACGCCGCGCCGGCCGCGAACAGGGCCGCACCGATCGGCGGACCGGCGAGTTGGTCGAGCGTGATGAACCCGGTCTGCATCCGGGCGTTGGCGATCGCGAGGTCGTCGCGGTGTACCAGCATCGGCGTCAGCGTCGCCGTCGTGTTGTCGGCGAAGACCTCGGCGGTGGCGAGCAGCCCCAGGGCCACCAGCACCCCGACCACCGACACCCGGTCCGTGACCAGCGCGACGATCAGGACAGCCAGCGCCAGGACCCGGACCGCGTTCGCGGCGATCACGATCCGCCGCCGGTCGAGGCGATCGGACAGCACACCGGCGTACAGGCCGAAGACCAACGGGGGCGCCCACCGGAGCAGGGCCGCCAGTGACACCAGGAACGGGTTGTCGGTCAGCGACGCCACCAGCAGCGGTCCGGCGGCGACCGCCACGCCGTCACCGAGATTCGTCGCCCACGACGAGGCGAGCAACCAGCGGTAGCCCGTACCCAACCGCGCCGGTGCGACCGTCTCGATCATTGTGTTCACAAGGTGAGGACCCTACGTCCGCGCCCGCCGGATGGCATGCCGATATTCCCGGTCCGGCAGCGCCCCGTGTTGTACGGGCCGCCGGGGTACGTGAGGATCCTCCTGTCGGCTACGTCCCCCGGCGCACCCCCCGACGACAGAGGAGTCTTCGATGACCGCGACCACCCGTCCCGGTTTCCACCTGGCGATTCCGGTTGACGACCTGGAGCGCGTACGCGGCTTCTACGGCGGTGTGCTCGGGCTGGACGAGGGCCGCTCGACGGACCACTGGGTCGACTGGAACTTCTACGGCCACCAGTTGGTCACCCACGTCGTGCCGGTGGTCGACCGGGTCGACGCCGGACGCAACCCGGTCGACGGGCACGAGGTCCCGGTCCCGCACTTCGGTCTGATCCTGTCCATCGAGGACTTCCACGAACTGGCCGGCCGGATCCGGGACGCCGACGTGGGTTTTGTGATCGAGCCCTACCTGCGGTTCGCGGGCGAGCCGGGCGAGCAGTGGACGATGTTCGTCCGCGACCCGGCCGGCAACGCGCTGGAGTTCAAGGCGTTCCGCGACGAGAGCCAGGTGTTCGCGAAGTAGCGGAGGGCCCCCCGCCGCCGCCGAAGGTCAGGCGCGCTGGTCGCCGATGACCGACAGCAACTGCAGTTTCCGGTAGCTCTCGGTGCCGGGAGCGGCGGTGTAGACCACCAGGAGCTGGGACTGGTCGGGGTCGACCAGTGTCTGGCAGTGCAGCTCGATGAAGCCGAGCTGCGGGTGCTGGATGCGTTTCGGCGCGCAGTACGGTCCCGCCACCGGATGCTCCCGCCACAGCTCGGCGAACTCCGGGCTGACCGGGAGGAGCGCGTCGACGATCTCGGCCGCCCGCGAGCCCCTGCCGTCACGGGTGTACGCACCATGCAGGTTCGCCACCATGAGCCGGCTATGTACCGAATGATCCTCTTCAGGGTGGATCGACCGCGATGAGAGGTCGGTGAACCAGCGGTAGTGCTTGCTGCGTGCCAGACCCGTATAGGTGCTCTCGTCGCCGAGCAGGGCGACGGACAGACGGGTCTGTCGCAGCGTCTCCCCCAGGTGACTGACCACCTGGGCGGCGGCGTCCTCGAGACCGTCGAAGATGCGCATCATGCCGGGGTTGATGTGCTCCGCGCGTACGGTTCGTTGCGGGGTGGCGTAGCCGGCAAGCTGGAAGAGGTGGTCGCGTTCCTCCAGCGAGAGGCGCAGTCCGCGGGCCAGGGAGGCGAGCATCTGCTCGGACGGATGCGGACCGCGCTGCTGCTCCAACCGGCTGTAGTAGTCGATCGACATGTCGGAGAGCACGGCCACCTCCTCGCGCCGCAGCCCGCCGGTACGTCGGCGCTGCCCGCGCGGCATTCCCACGTCCTCGGGCTGGAGCGCCTCCCTGCGCGTACGGAGGAAGTCGGCGAGTCTGGCTCGATCCACGGTCCTGTCCTCCTCGTCGCATCCGGGCGTCTTGTTGCACAACAATTCACAGCAAACCGGTGTTCCGTTCCCAGGTTCACACCACCCGCCGATCGGATCCAGGTACTGCCGATACACGGATAGGGAGCACATGGTCGCGACCGGGCGGCGGTGCCACGGTCGGTTCATGAACACAGCCACCTTCCCCGAAATCACCCACTGGATCGGCGGCGCGGCCGTCACCGGATCCGCCGGCACCATCCCGGTGGTGAACCCGGCCACCGGCAAGATCGTCGCCGAGGTACCGGCCGGCACCGCCGCCGACGTCGACCGGGCCGTCGCCGCCGCGCGGGCCGCCTTCCCGAGTTGGTCCGCGACCGCCCCGGCCCAGCGGGCCGCCGTGGTGCGACGAGTCGCCGACGGTCTGAAGGCCCGCGTCGAGGAGATCGCCGCCGCGATCACCGCCGAGATGGGCTCACCGATCACCATGTCCCGCACCGCCCAGGTCGGCTTCCCGGTCGCGGTCGTGGAGTCCGTCACCGCGCTCGCCGGGGACTTCGACTGGACCGAACAGGTCGAGAACTCCCTGATCGTCCGCGAGCCGATCGGCGTCGTCGGGGCGATCACGCCCTGGAACTTCCCGCTCCAGCAGATCGCCTCGAAGCTGGCGCCCGCGCTGGTGGCGGGCAACACCATGGTCTTCAAGCCGTCCGAGGTCGCACCGCTGACGGCACGGATCCTCGCCGAGGTCACCGTCGAGGCGGGCCTGCCGGCGGGTGTCTTCAACGTCGTCTACGGCACCGGCCCCGTGGTCGGCGAGGCGATCTCGGCCCACCCGGACATCGACATGGTGTCGTTCACCGGCTCCACCCGGGCCGGCCGGCGGATCACCGCGGTCGCGTCGGAGACGGTCAAGCGGGTCGCGCTCGAACTCGGCGGGAAGGGCGCCAACATCATCCTCGACGACGCCGACCTGGAGCAGGCGGTCGGCAAGGGCCTGATGATGGCCTTCTCCAACGGTGGCCAGGTCTGCGGCGCGTGGCCACGGATGCTCGTACCGGCGTCCCGGCACGACGAGATCGTCGAACTGGCGGTCGCCGCCGCCGCGCAGTACACGGTCGGGGACCCGCTGGACGAGGCGACCCGGATCGGCCCGATGTCGTCCGAGGCGCACCGGCGGAAGGTCGACGGCTACATCGAGCGTGGGATCGCCGACGGCGCGACCCTGGTCTTCGGCGGTCCGGGCCGACCGGAGGGTCTGACCGAGGGCGCGTACGTCCGACCGACGATCTTCGCGAACGTCGACCCGGACTCGGCCATCGCCCAGGAGGAGATCTTCGGTCCGGTGCTCACGATCATCCCGTACCCGGACGAGGACCGGGCCGTCGAGATCGCCAACAGCACGGTGTACGGCCTCACCTCCGGCGTGTTCGGCGAGAGCGAACACGCCCTGGCGATCGCCAAGCGGCTGCGTACGGGCCAGGTCGACATCAACGGCGCCCAGTGGAACCCGCTCGCGCCGTTCGGGGGTTACAAGCAGTCCGGCAACGGCCGGGAGTTCGGCCGGCAGGGCCTCGAGGAGTTCCTGGAGACCAAGTCGATCCAGCGCTGATCTTCCGCTGGGGAGCCACCACGCCACGGGTGCGGTGGCTCCCCGGCGCGTCGAGGTTGGACGATCTTGCGAAGTTCGGTAACGCGGCCGTTTCCTCGATAGAGATCATTTGGAACCTGGGCTCCATAGTGTCCGCTCGCGCTGACCCACACAGCGCGAGAGGAGACACCAGAGATGGCCCGTTTCGCCCCACCGCGCGGCCGAGCCCGAGCGGTGGCCGCACTGTCGGCCGCCGTACTCGCCGGCTGTATCGCCGTACCCGTCCTGATCACCGCTCCGGCCGCCGCCAGCCCCGCCGGGGATCCGGTCGGCGTCGCCGCTTCGAACGACTTCAGCGTGGAGAGCCTGCCGGACGGCGGATGGCGGGTCGAGCTGCGACTCGACGAGCCGCTGCCGGTCCGTGACGCCGTACCGGAACTGGCCGTCGACGGCCGCATCATCGGCACCGCCAGTGAGTCCGCGGACGGGCTGACCCTCAGCACCGAGACCACCGACGCCGCCGTCACCGGCGCCGAGCGCGTCGACGTCGGCTGGAACGGTACGGTGCCGGACCTCCAGCCGTCGCCGCAGCGGTCCGCTGCGGTGCCGCCCACCCGCAAGGGCCCGCACAAGCGGAAGCCGGTGTATACCGACCCCGCCACACCGGGCCGGTACGCCGTCGAGCGGCTCGACTACAACCTCGGCGACAGTGCTACGACCCTGACCGGCCTCGACAACCTCCCGGTGGAGCTGCGCGCCGCGGTGTACGCCCCGGCCCGCGCCAGGGGCGAACTTCCCGTGGTGGTCTTCCTGCACGGCCGGCACTCCGCGTGTTACAACCCCACCACCCGGCAGACCAACAACAGCAACTGGCCGTGCCTGACCGGGTTCATCCCGATCGACAGCTACCTCGGCTACTCCGAGACCGCCGAGTCCCTGGCCAGCCACGGTTACGTCGTCGTGTCGATCAGCGCCAACGGCATCAACGCCAAGGACGCCACCAACACCGACGACAACGGGGCGCTGGCGCGTGGGCAACTGGTGCTGAAACACCTGGACCTGCTGGCGAAGTGGAACGACAGCAAGGGCTTCCCGTGGTCGCGCCACCCGCTGTCCGGGCGGCTGGACCTGCGCAACGTCGGGCTGATGGGGCACTCGCGCGGCGGCGAGGGCGTGGTGGAGGCCGCACTGCTCAACGCCGAGGGCCGGCACCCGTACGGCATCCGCGCCGTACTGCCGCTGGCGCCCGTCGACTTCGGTCGCCCCACCCTGCCGGACGTCCCGATGGCGGTGCTGCTCCCCTACTGCGACGGTGACGTCTCCAACCAGCAGGGGCAGCACTTCTTCGACGACACCCGCTACTCGGTGGACGACAACGTGCTGCGTTCCTCCCTGATGGTCATGGGAGCCAACCACAACTTCTTCAACACCGAGTGGACCCCCGGCGTCTCCGTCTCACCGTCGAACGACGACTGGTCGCCGGCCAACGACGAGGTGTGCGGCAACGCCAGCCCGACCCGGTTGACCAGCGCCGAGCAGCGCGCCGTCGGTACGGCGTACATGGCCGGATTCTTCCGGCTCGTACAGGGCGGGGAGACCGCGTTCCTGCCGCTGTTCGACGGCACCGACGGCACGGTGCCGTCGACCGGCCGGGCGGAGGTGTACACCCAGGCCCAGCAGCCCGGCTCGCGCCGCCTGGACCTCGCCCCGTTGGAACGGCCGACCGGGAACGTCTCGATCTCCGGCTTCGACCTCGGTGCGTACTGCCACAGCGTCGCCTCGCGGGTCCCCGCGGGAGACACACCGTGTTCGGCGACCACGGCGACGTCGAAGATCCCGCACTGGACGCCGGCCACCTTCGCCACGTCGGTACCGACCAGCCCGGTCCTGCGGGTCCAGTGGAGCCCGGCGTCCGTGTCCCCGCAGGTGCGGGTGGCTATCCCCGCGGGTGACCGGGATGTGCGCAGGTACGACGCGCTCACCCTGCGGGTGGCCCGGGACGAGGCCGCGGTGGGCGATGTCGATCTCGACGTCGCGGTGGTCGACCGGTCCGGCCGAACCTCGACCGTACGGGTGGGAGCCGTGAGCCCCGCCCTCGATCCCTTCCCGGCCTCGACGAACACGCCGAACGGGATCAGCCGACTGGGCAAGACGTGGCTGCGTACCTTCCGCCTGCCGATCGACTCGATGCGCGGGGTGGATCTGCGGGACATCCGCTTCGTCACCGTACGCCCGGCCACACCAACGGGTGGGGCGTACCTGTCCGACATCACCTTCGACAGCCCGTCCGTGGGCGGTGGTGGTGCCACCGGTGCGGCGCAGGTCAGCATCGCCGACGCCACCGTGAGCGAGGGAGCCGGACCGGGCACCGCGACGATGCGGCTGACCCTGAGCGACCGGCTCGGGAGCGCCGCGACGGTCCAGGTCCAGGCGGCGGCGAGCGGGTCCGCGTCGGCGGGACAGGTGCCGCTGCTGTCGTTCCCGGTGACCATCCCCAAGGGGGCCACCGGGGCACGGATCGAGGTGCCGCTGGTCGGCAACACGGCCGTCAACACGGCATCCCTGCGTTACAAGATCACCATCTCCGCACCCACCGGTGCCGTGATCGGTGACGGCTTCGCCTGGCTCACCGTGCTCGACGACGACACCGCCTGACGGTGGACTCCGTCGTGGGGTCGGAGAGGTACGCCGACCCCACGACGGAGCACCACCGGCCGCGCTCAGGCCAGGAGTTCGCGTACGCGGGGAATGACCTGGGTGCCGTACAGCTCGATGTTGGTCATCAGCGCGCCGTGGGACAGGCCGCCCATGCCGTACTTCAGGTCGAAGCGGGTCGCGCCGAGAGCGGTGAGGTTGGCCGCGATCTTCCGCGCGACGGTCTCCGGCGAGCCGACGAAGAGCGCGCCGTTCGGCCCGGTCTCGAACCGGAAGGAATCCTTCGTCGGTACGGCGAACCCGCGGGTCTTGCCGACCCGCCGGATGACCTCCAGGTAGCGCGGCCAGAACTCGTCGAGTGCCTGCTCGTCGGTGGCGGCAACGTGTCCGGGTGAGTGGACGCCGACCGGTCGCGCGGGCTGTCCGAGCTTCTCCAGTGCCTGGTGGAAGAGTTCGGAGAAGGGCGCGAAGCGGGCTGGGGAGCCACCGATGATCGCCAGCATCAGGGAGTAGCCGTAACGCGCGGCACGGATGACGGACTGCGGGCTGCCACCGACACCGATCCAGGCCGGAAAAGGTCCCGACTCGGTGTACGGAACCACGTCCTGGTTGCGCAGCGGGGCCCGCGTCTTTCCCTGCCACGTCACCGGCCCGCCCTTGAGCAGCTCGGAGAAGAGGTGCGCCTTCTCCTCGAAGAGCTTCTCGTAGTCGGCGAGGTCGTAACCGAACAGCGGGAACGAGTCGATGCTGGAACCGCGCCCGAGGATCACCTCCGCCCGGCCGCCGGAGATGGCATCGAGGGTGGAGTAGCGCTGGAACACCCGTACCGGGTCGTCCGAGCTCAGTACGGTGACCGCCGACCCGACCCGGATCCGGCTCGTACGCGCGGCGATCGCGGCGAGCGCCACGTCGGCCGCCGACAGCGGGAAGTCGTCGGTGTGGTGCTCGCCGATGCCGAAGAAGTCCACCCCGACCTGGTCGGCGAGGACGCCCTGTTCGACGACGTTGCGGATCGTCTGGGCGTGGGTGAGGGGGCGGTCGCCCTCGTCGTGGCTGACGTCGCCGAAGGTGTCGAGGCCGAGCACGAGGGGGAACTTCCCGCTCTCGGTCGCGGCGGTCGGTACGGCGTCCTGGGGTGCGGTGCTCACGTCGAGTCTCTCTGTTCTGGGCGGTGGTGGGGTGGCGAGCCCGGGTGGGGTGGGACCGGCGGGACGGGGCCCGGCCTACCCGGACCCGGTCTCCAGGGACAGCTCGAACTCGGCCCGGCGCAGCGAGGCGCCGAAGACGGGGCCGCCCGGTTCCAGCAGGCGGCCGGCCCGGAGACTGTCGAGTCGTACGCTGTCGTAGCCGACGCGCTCGACGAGTTCCGCCACGACCTTCACCGCGGCGGGGTCGTCCCCGGCGACGCCGAGCGCACGGCGTTCGGGTGAGCCCGGCGGGCGGCGTTCCTCCTCCAGCTCGTGGTAGCCGAACTGGTTGAACGACTTGACGACGGTGGACTGGGCGAGCCGCCGTTGGACGATCTCGCTGCTGCCGTACCGGCGGTCGTCGAACATCTCCTGGACACCGTCGATCGGTGGCCAGTAGTTCATCGTGTCGACGACGATCCTGCCGGCGACGATGGTGGGGTCGAAGGTCGCGAACCGGTGCAGCGGGATGGCCAGCACCACTATGTCGGCGTCCGTGACGGCGTCGGCGGCCCACCGTGGCTCGGCGCCGGGTACCAGCACCTGCGTGATGAGGGCGATCCGCGCGGGGTCGCCGGAGGCCGCGATGGTCACGGGATAGCCGGCGGCGAGCGCGACCCTCGCGATCACCGGTCCGGTGTGTCCCGCCCCGAGCACCGCGATCCGCGGCATCGGCGGCGGTACGGGCGGACCAACGGTCATGACCGTCCCTCCTCGCCAGGAACGGCGGCCGGTGCCGGATGCAGGTGGCCCCGCAGCGTGCGCAGGATGTCGGCGAGCGCCTCGAACTGCTCGGGCGTCAGGGCGTCGCCGAAGTGTCTCTTGATGGCCCTGAGGTGGGGCGCGGTCGAGGCCCGGAACATCCGCGCACCGTCGTCGGTGAGCGAGACTTCGGATCCTCGGTTGTCGGTGGCGCAGTCGTCGCGGCGGATCAGTCCGCGCCGCTCCATCCGGCCGAGGTGGTGGGACAGCCGGCTGCGCTCCCAGTCGATGCTCTCGGCGAGTTCCGACGATCGCATCCGGTGGCCGTCCGCCTCGTTCAACGCCAACAGCACCTGGTAGTCGGCCGACGAGAGGTTCGACTCCTGGAGCAGCTGCGCCCCCAGGAGCTTGCGGAGTTCGTCGGTGGTGTCGAGCAACGACCGCCAGATCGCCAGTTCCCCGGCCGTCATCCGCTGCCGGGCCGCCGCGCCCACGGCTTCCTCGCCAACCCGCACGGTCCGCACCTCATCTCCTTGACGCGTCAACCATAGCTCGCATGATTGACACGTCAATGATGCGTCGACCACAGGTCGGGAGCCGTTGGATGACGAGTACGCCCAGGAATGTTTCGGGATAAAAGGTGCAGGGAGGACGAACCCGATGTCCGACGAGGCAGGCGTCAGGCGGACGTGAACGAACCGGGGATGATCTCGCCGGCTGGCTCGTACGTACCGATCATGACGCCGGTGCCGGAGACCGCGCTGTGGACCAGCCTCAGCCCGCCGGGCACGGCGCCCTCCGCGAACAGCCGCTTGCCGGAGCCGAGGACCACGGGGAAGACCAACAGGTGGTAACGGTCGACCAGGTTGTGGCGCAGCAACGTCTGGACCAGGTTTCCGCTGCCGTGCACCTGCAACTCCGGACCGTCCTCCTGCTTGAGCGCCAGGACACCCTCGGCCGCGTCCCCCTCGATCAGGACCGAGTTGCGCCACTCCAGGGTCGGACGACCGCGCGACGCGACGTACTTGGTGGCGTCGTTCATCGGGCCGGCGCCGTCCTCCGCCGAGGCGTGCGGCCAGTACGAGGTGAAGATGTCGTAGGTCCTGCGCCCGAGAACCAGGTCGAACGGCGGGCGCATCACCTCGGCCATGGCCCCGGCGACCTGCTCGTCCCAGTAGTTGACCATCCAGCCGCCGTACGGGAAACCGTGGTCGTCGTCCTCCCCGGCCGGCCCGGGGCCTGCATGACCCCGTCGAGGGTCAGGAAGGTGCTCACGATCAGCTTTCTCATCCCTCGTTTCCTCCCGATCGGGTCCCGCCGTCCGCCCACTCGTCACGGCAGCTGCCCCGGGACGGTGCCCGTGCCGTGGTCGCGGCACGGGCACCGCCGGGCGAACCGGACTCGGCATGGCCGAGTTCCATCCGGGCGGGACGCCCACCGACGAACGGACCGGCGCCGACCTGATCGGCGCGGTTCGGCCGCCGGCCGGCGGCTCCTAGGCGGTCAGGCAGAACGGGTGTCCTGCCGGGTCGGCGAAGACCCGGAACCGCTCACCGCCACCGTCCAGCCGCGACGCGCCCAGTTCCAGCGCCCGCGCCTCCCCTGCGTCGAGGTCGTCGACGAGGATGTCGAGGTGCGCCTGCTGGGGTTTGGTCGGGTCCGGCCACCGAGGCGGGTTGTAGTCGCTCACCTGCTGGAACATCACGCTCTTGCCGTCACCGGCGATGAGCGCACCCTCGGGGCCCTCGTACGTGACCTCCATGCCGAGCAGTTCGGCGTAGAAGCGAGCCAGCGCCGAGCTGTCGGGTGCGTCGATCGTCGGGGCGAACAGCCCCATCGTCGGGCCGACGCCGTCACGTTGGGACAGGTCGAACGGGTGCCCGGCGGGGTCGGCCAGCGTGATCCAGGTCGGGCCCTCGGCCAGCTTGGTGGCACCGAGTTCGACGGCCCGCTGCGCCGCCGCCTCGTGCCCGTCGACCAGCAGGTCGAGGTGGAACTGCTGCGGGTGCTCCTGTCCGGGCCACTGGGGAGCCACGTGGTTCGGGGCGAGTTGGAAGGCGATCTCCTGGCCGTCCGCCGTCCGCACCGTGATCCAGTCGGAGTCCTTCCGGACGATCTCCCAACCGGTGAGTTCCGCGTAGAACGAGGCGAGTTTCTCGATGTCCGGCGCGTCGAGTGCGACGAGCTCCAGGCGTCCTGTCACAGTCATCCCCCCATCCTGCCCCCGCTCCCCGACAATTACAGCGCACCGCGCTGCCGCCACCGTCGCGTCCCGCCCGACCGACCGATCGACCCCGGTACGCACGCACGAGCACACATCCGCCGGTCCGGGCACTGCGGGAGGGCGGCGGCGTACCGGCAACGGATAGCCTCCGGTCATGGGTGTGCACCGAGTCGCGCGTCACCGCCTGTCGGTGGCGACGGAGCTGGGATTCGCGATCATGTACGGGGTGATCGCCGGGTTCGGGTTGGTGTTCGGCGACGACCTCGGCTGGGCAATGGGTGCCGGGGTTGGCGTGCTCGCGGCGCCGCTCATCTCCCGGCAGGTCAGGACCGTCCCGGACGTTGCCGTCCTGGTGTCCATCGCGACCTACCGTGCCGGCACGCCGGCACAGGGTGCGCGACGCCGACGAGGGGCGGGCCGGCTCGATGCCCACCCCCCGTGTCCGGCTGCCGGTCAGCGGCCCGCCGCCGCGCGGTCCCGGTCCCGGCGTTCCATGGCCTTGCGCAGCAGCGCGATCAGGACCTCCTTGCCGGACTGCCGCTGCCGGGCGTCGCAGAGCATCACCGGTACGTCCGGGTCGAGGTCGAGCGCGAGCTGGACCTCTTCGAGTTCGTACCGGCGGGCACCCTCGAAGCAGTTCACCGCGACGATGAACGGGGTGCCCTGCCGCTCGAAGTAGTCGATCGAGGGGAAGCAGTCGGCCAGCCTGCGGGTGTCGGCGAGGACAACCGCGCCCAGCGCACCGAGGGCCAGTTCGTCCCAGACGAACCAGAACCGGTCCTGCCCCGGCGTGCCGAACAGGTAGAGGACCAGATCGTCGTTGATCGTGATCCGGCCGAAGTCCATCGCCACGGTGGTGGTGGTCTTCGCCTCGACACCGGAGATGTCGTCGATCCCGATGCCCTGCTCGGAGAGGACCTCCTCGGTACGGAGCGGTCCGGTTTCGCTGACGGCGCCGACCATGGTGGTCTTGCCCACCCCGAACCCGCCGGCGATCAGGATCTTGAAGGCGGTCGGCAGCCCACGGCCACCGGCGGATGCGTCAGAGTGCTCGTAGTCCATTGATCACTGCCTCGAATACGCTGTCGTCCGGTAGGGCGGTCGCCGGCCGGGGTTCCCGCACCTCCACGAAGTGCCGCTCAAGCAGGTCGCCGAGCAGTACGCGGATGGTGCCCAGGGGCAAATTCAGGTGCGCCGCGACCTCGGCGACCGACTGGGTCCGCTGGCAGAGGCCGACGATGGCGAGGTGTTCGGGTCCGAAGCCGACCTCCAGCGGAGCATCGGCCCGGATGGCCAGCACCAGCGAGATCAGGTCGAACCTGCCTCGGATGGGCCTGGTCCGGCCGCGGGTCATCGCGTACGGACGGACCACCGGCCCCGCGTGGTCATCAACCCACTGGTCCTCCAAGGATCCTCCCCCAGCGCCTGTCATGGCGGACTACTTCTCTCCACCCGGAGACGACCCCGCACCGGGCTCCCGCGCGGGTGAGGCGAGGAACTTGCCGGCCCGGGTCACCAGCATCGCCATCTCGTACGCGATCAGCCCGACGTCGGCGTCCTCGTCGGCGAGTACGGCCAGGCACGCCCCCCGGCCCGCCGCTGTGACGAACATGAACTGGGACTGCATCTCGATGATGGTCTGTTGCACCTGGCCGCCACCGAACCGCTTCCCGGCCCCCCGGGCGAGGCTCTGGATTCCGGCCGCGACCGCCGCCAGGTGCTCTCCGTCGTCGCGGCCCAGCCCCTTCGAGCGGGCGACCAGCAGGCCATCCACGGACAGGACGATGGCATGCTCGGCCTGCTTGACCCGGCCGACCAGATCATCCAGCAACCAGGCCAGGTCGGCGCTCGACGCTGTCTTGTGCACCACTCGTTGTCCTCTGTCTCCTGTCGGCGAGGGGTCGCCGAGTCGATCTCCTGGTTCGGTCACGTACGCGGCTGGTCCCGGGGTTCGTCGTCCGCCCCGTCAGCCGCAGCGGGCTGCGCCTGCGCCTCCTCGTGCGTCAGCCGGGCCGCGTCGGAGCGACCGCGCCTGGTGCCGCTCTGGTAGGAGCTCATCATCGAACGGACCTGCTCCGGCGGGCGCGGCGCCTCGACGTCGTCGGCCTCGACCGACGTACCCCGGTCCTCGTCCTGCAACGGCTTGGCGAGGTTGGCCTGCCGGACCCGCACCGGGAGCCCGGACGGGGTCTGGGCCGCCTTCCCCGGTGTGGTCGCCGCCGGCTGGTCCTCGACCGCCGGGACACCGGGCCGCTCGACGGCCGGCGACGCCGGCGACAGGCTCGACCCGGAACGTTGGTGCGGGATGAGGGCCTCCATCCGCTGGGTGGTCAGCGGTGGGCGGGCGGACCGCGCCGGCAGCGGGGGCGGCGGGTCGGTCTCGTCCGCCACCGCCGGGCCCGGTCCCCACGACATCGGTGCCGGGGCGCTCGGGTGGTCCGCTCCCCCGCCCACGGTCGTCGCGCCGACCCGCACGTTCGGCGCGACCCCGGTGGACGCCGGGCGGGCCGGCTCCGATTCCGGCTGGTCCTGCTCCGCGCCGGTGTCGGTGACCAGGCTGAGCGGGATGAGCACCACCGCGGTCGTACCGCCGTAGGGCGACTCCTTGAGGTGTGCCCGTACGCCGTGCCGCTCGGTGAGCCGGCTGACCACGTACAGGCCCAGGCGGGTGGCGTTGGCGAGGTTGAACTCCTGCTGGCTGACGATCTGGTCGTTGGCCGCGGCGAGATCCTCCTCGGTCATGCCGAGCCCACGGTCCTCGATCTCGACGACGAACCCGTTCGCCACCATCTGTCCCTTGACCTCGACCCCGGTGTGCGGGGGCGAGAAGGAGAGCCCGTTCTCGATCAGCTCGGCCAGCAGGTGGATCACGTCACCGACCGCCCGCCCGGCCAGGGCCACCGAACCCATGGGGAGCACGGTGACCCGGGTGTAGTCCTCGACCTCGGCCACCGCGCCGCGTACCACGTCGACCATCGGCACGTTGCGGCGCCAGGCGCGACCCGGCTTCGAGCCGGAGAGCACGATCAGGTTCTCGGCGTTACGCCGCATCCGGGTGGCCAGGTGGTCGACCCGGAACAGGTCCTCCAGCTCCTCGGCGTCGTTCTCCCGGCGCTCCATCGCGTCGAGCAGGATGAGCTGGCGGTGGACCAGTGCCTGGGTACGGCGGGCGAGGCTGAGGAAGATGTCCCGTACGCTGCGCCGCAGCTCGGCCTGCTCGACCGCGGTACGGATCGCGGTCTCCTGGACCGCGTTGAACGCCTGCCCCACCTGGCCGATCTCGTCGTTGCCGAAGTCCAGCGGTGGTGCCTCGGCGGAGACGTCCACGTCCTCGCCCCGACCGAGCCGCTCGACCACGCCGGGCAGCCGCTCGTTGGCCAGCGTCCGGGCCGCCTCGCGCAGTCGTTCGAGCTGGGCCACCAGGGCACGGGCCGTGGTCACCGACACGATGACCGAGGCGATGACGGCGAACGCGCCGAGGACGGCGGCGAGCAGGATGCGGACGATCACCCAGATGGCGCCCGGCGTGCTGCGCTCGACGATGCCGTCACCACCGGTGACCACGACGTCGTGGAGCTGCTGCAACGCCGGCTCGACCACGCCCTGCCAGTCGGCGAGCTTGATCGGTGGTGCCGTGCCGGTCCGGGTGCCGAGGATCAACCGGTCCTCGGAGCCGTGCAGCCGGACGAACGCGTCCCCGGCGAGCATCTCGTCGTACCGGGCCCGGTCGCGCCGCTCCAGGTCGCTGACGGTCTTGATGCCCATGAACCGTTGTGCCCCGACCAGCTTCGCGACCTCGGCGGACTCCGCGGGGGTGATCCTCCCGGCGGACAGGATGCCGGTGACCAGGGCGTCCTCTTGGGAGATCAGCTCGTACTGGCGGTTCAGGTCGATCAGGGCGGCGGCCTGGGTTGCGATCGTCTCGTCGTCCAGGCCGCCGAGCGCGTCGTAGACGCGGAAGATCCCGTCGACCACATCGGTGTAGGCGGCGGCCGCCGCGCCCCGGTCGATGGTGCGCGCGTCGACCTGGGTCCGGATGGTGTCCAGTTCGTCGAGCTGGGCGACGGTCGCGCCGACCCGACGCTCGAGTTCCGAGGAGCCGGCGACGTCGGCCTGGCGGCCCTGCGCGGACTGCCGGAACTCGGCCGCGAGGTTCCGGGTGTTCGTGCGCGCGGCGTCCAGCTCCGTGCCGGCGGCCTTGGGCGCGCCCAGGTACGCCAGCGACAGGCGTCGCTCGTCCTGGAGTCCCTGCAGCAGTGGCTCGCTCGGCTCGTAAACGTAGACGTTGAGCGCCTGGGCGAAGAGCAGGTTCGTTCCCTCGCGCAGCGTCACCCACGCGGCGAACACCCACAGGGCCGTGAGCGAGACCAGGAGAGCGACCACTTTGGTACGCAGATTCGCGCTGCTGCCGCGAGGAATGCGGGGAGCCATTACACCGTCCCAGGCCGGGTTTGGGGTCGTCTTCATATGTCGGCGATACGGCGTACCGAATACGTTGACCGGGTCATTTGGGAGTGCGCGGACACGCTAGCAGTATCGGACAAGTCATCTCAAGTCCACACAATGAGATTGCGGAAATCTAGCGCGGTGCCGGCGACGACGTCAGATCCGACCTGCTCGTGACACAGTGGAGCGCCGCCAGTGTGACCGATCGCACAATCGTCGTCGGCGTATACAGATCCTTGCCGTGCCACAACGCCGGGTACGGATCACGCCCCGCCGCGTGCCGCAGATACGAGTATCCACTAAGGACGGACCGCCGCAGCGCGCCGGGCAGTGGTGTGCCGATCCCCAGCAGAACGTGCAGCGCGTACGCGGTCTCCTCGGCGGTCCCCGACCATCGTCCCCACGAACCGTCCGGTCGCTGACCGGCGGCGATCCAGTCGACGGCCCGGCCGATCGCCCCGGCGACACCGGGCCCGCGCCCGTGCTCGCGCAGCGCCATTACGGCACACGCCGTGGCGTAGTAGGGCGAGGCGTGCCACCGGTCGTACCACGCCCCGTCGTGGTGCTGCTGTTCCCCGAGCCACCCCGACAACCGGTACGCGGCGGCCAGGTACCGCGGTTGGGCGTCCGGCCGGTTCGCCAGGTGCTGACCGAACGCGTCGAGCACGTGGGCGTTGGTCGTGATGGACGCCCCGTCCTCACCGGGCCAGGTGGAGAAGTGGCTGCCGGTGTCGTACTCCCACAGGCTGACGGGCTCGGTCGGCCGCCCGAGCCGTCCGAGGGCGTAGAGGGTGACCGAGGTGGTGTCGGCGTCGGAGGGCAGGCCGGGTCCGGTGGGCGTGCCCGTCGGACCGAGCGCGGAGACCAGACTCTCCACCAGTTCGGGCCGGGCCGCGAAAGAAACGCCGGCTCGGGCGAGTCCACTCAGGACCCATGCGCGCTCGAAGACGCTGATCGGGGTGGGACAGGGCACCGGTCCGCCCTGACGCAGTGCCAGCGTTTCGAGGTACCGCCGGGCGGCATCCGTACCGTCGGCCGGGCCGGCGACCGCGAGCCACGCCGCGGTGGCCGCCGGTGACGCGCCGACCGCGCCGTACCGCAGGGGACCGATGCCGGACGGCAGCCCGGCGGCCGGGCCGACCACCTCGAACGAGTGCGCCAGCTTGGCCGGCACCTCCGCCCCGGAGGCGATCAGCCGGCGGACTCCGATCAGCCGCGCGTGGCTCATCCCCGACGGCAGCCCGAGACGGGTCCCGGTCGGCCACCCGGACAGGCTCGCCGGCGGGTCGTCGAGGTGTCGGTTGATCGCCTCGACCAGTGCCGGCACGATCAGGTCGACCGCCGGGGTGTCGGGCAGCCGCAGCGTCCCGTCCGCGAGCCAACCGACCAGCGCGGCGATCCCCCGGTGCACCGCACCCACCAGGTCGGACTCGCCGATCGTCCGCCGACCGGCCGCCGCATCCCGGCACAGCACGGCCAGCAGCGCTTCGACCGCACTCAGGGTCGGTACGAGGGCATAGCCGCCCGGCGCACCCCAGCCGCCGTCCGGACGCTGCGCCGCCAGCACGAAACGCACCCGCTCGGCGTGTCCGGCCAACCAGGGGGCGAGCGTGACCAGTCGGGCGGTCTCGTACACCGACGGCGCGACCCGGCCCCACGGCTCCTCGACCAGACCGGCGAGCAGAGTCTCGACGTCCCCGGCGACATCGCTCGAGTCGGAAGCCGGGCCGGGGCGGACGGAGGTGGTCACAGCCGGCCCCAGAAGTCGGCGCCGCCGCCGTAGAAGCGGGTGACGAACCCCAGTTGCCGGGCCAGGTACGACGCCTCGCGCGGGCAGCTCGTCCGCAGCGGGGCGATCAGTTCCAGGCAGCCGTCGACCAGCTCGGCGACCCTCCCTGCCACCCAGGCCCGGTCGACCCCGAGCATCAGTACGTTCAGGTCGCCCCCGCCCCAGGACACGTCCCGGTCGTAGGTGGCGAGGTCGTTCACCAGCCGCAGCACCCGCTGCACCCGCTCGCCGGCCGACCGCAGCTCGTCGAGCACGTCGAGACAGTCCGGCTCGCCCGTACGCAGCCAGTGCGACAGGTTCACCCAGGACAGGCCGGTGTTGTCGGCCGCGTCCAGGTAGGTGTCGACGTCGGGCAGGCCCGACTCGTCGCCGGCCGCGCGGGCGGACTTCCAGCCCCACTCCCGGCTCATCGCGGCCAGGGTCCGGCGCAGGTCGGCCCGCCACAGCGGCGCGTACGCCGCGAAGGCCGGTGCGGTGACCAGCTCGTCGCGGATGTCCGCGAGGAAGCCGGCCAGCGGCGAACCCGGACCGGGTACGGCACCGTCAGCCACCGCGAGGCAGTTCGCGGCGATCTCGTCGACCTGCTCGGCGGCGACCGCGAGGGTGTCGACCTGCCAGTCGAGGGCGAAGACCCACAGCGCCGCCCGGTTCGCCACCCTCAGCGCGGCGGAGGTGGCCCAGGTCATGTTGCAGGCGGTCGCGTACGCGACCCCACCGATCAGGGCTGCGTCGAACGGCTTCCCGGCGAACAGGTCCGGATACGCCAGGACCCGCTCCGTCAGGTCGCGCTGCCCCGCCATCGTGAGGACGCCGATCGCGGCGAGTTCCGCGCCGGACGAGAGATCCCGGGTGGCGTCCGCCCGCGTCGCTACGGCGGTCACGCCGCCACTGCCCGAACCGGCCGGAGCACCAGCTTCGCCTCGGTGGCGGGCCGGAGCGAGGCGCCCATCCGAGGGGTGAAGTCCGCCGGGCCGACCAGCTCGGGCCGGAAACGACCCAGCAGGGTGGCGATGATCAGCGGGGCCTCGACCGCGAACAGGTACTGGCCCAGGCACCGGTGCTGGCCGCCGCCGAACGGGAAGTAGCTGTAGTACGGGTCGGGCTTCGGCCCGTCCGGGTCGAATCGCTCCGGGTCGAAGTCGTCCGGGCGCGACCAGAACGCGCGCATCCGGTGCGTCACGTACGGGCTGACGAGGATGGTCGAGCCGGCCTCGATCCGGGTACCGCCGAGCACCTCGTCGCCCACCGCCATCCGGGGGATGAACCAGCCCGCCGGCCAGAGCCTCAGCAACTCGTCCAGCACCATCCGGGTGTACCGCAGCTCCGGCACGTGGGCGCGACGTACCTGCGTACCGTCGACCACCCGGTCGATCTCGGCATAAAGCCGGTCGGCGACCTCCGGGTGCGCGGCCAGCACCGGCCAGAGCCAGGACAGCACCGCGATCGTGGTCTCGGTGGAGGTCGACACCATCGCCACCACGTCGTCGCGGATCTGCTTCTCGGTGACCTCGTCGCCCTCGATGTCCCGGGGCGCGCAGAGCGCGGAGATGATGTCGTCGCCACCGTCGGGAGCCTGCCGGACGCTCCTGATGATCGGCAGCACGATCTCGTCGAGCGTCGCGACGGCGGCGGCGAAGGCCCGGTCACCGGGCAGCGGCAACCAGTTCGGCGCCCACGGTACGACGATCCGGGGGATCATCTCCGTCGCGATCACGCCGAACGCGTCGACCATCCGTACCGCGTCGGGAACGCTGATCCGGTCGCCGAAGAGGACCCGCATCGTCGCCTGGCACACGATCCGGGCCAGCTCGGTCGGCCCGTCGACGACCAGGCCCCGCCGGGCCGGCTCGTCCAGGCCGTCGACCGCGTCACCGATCGCCTCGGCCATCCGGTCGGTCATCGTGTTCACCCGCGCCGGTGTGAACAGTGGACGCAGCACGTCCCGGCTCGACTTCCAGATCGGGCCCTCGGTGACCAGGATCGCCTCGCCGACGGCCCGGCGCACCCCGTTCCAGAGCAGCCCCTCCCGGACGTACCTTTCGGGGTTGTGCAGCACCGTCTCCAGGTGGTCCGGGGATGTCACCAGGTACGGGCCGGTCGAGCCGACGCCCAGCCGGACGATCTCCCCGTTCGCCGTGTTACCGGCGTCGACCAGCGCGTCCAGCGGATGCCGGACCAGGCTCGGCAGTTTGCGCAGGGAGAGACTTCGGGCTCGTACCCCGGACGCCGTCTCAGTCACCGGATACCTCCAAGACGTCGCTCCCGTTCGGCCTCGTCCGCGGTGCGGCGGCTGTGGGGGGACCGGCTCGTGACCGGCCGGGGCCGCAGGGAGGCAGTTGATCGAGTTGACCCGGGCCACTGTAGATCTCTCTCCGCGCCCGGTCCATCGATCGGAGGCGACTCCTTCGTCGATCGACGGCCGACGCGGACGGGGCGCGACCTCGATCACGGGACCCCGGCGGTGACCGTGGGCAACCACGCGTCCGCGCGGGCCGGTCACAGCGAGATGTTGCCTCTCATCACCAATCTTCTGATTCGCTACTTTCTGTCCCCAAGATCCGCCGCCCTACCCGGCAGACGTGCACGGCGGGCCAGGTCAAGGGCGCAAGCCCGGCGCAGCATCCGGCGATGACGCAAAGAACCGCCGCAACCGTTTGTAGTCATGCGTTTTTCACGCGGTTCGACGGGTCATCACCTCCTGTGAGGAGGGAGATTCCGTCGTGCGGCGGAACTGGGCCGTCGGAACGGCGTTCGGAACGAGCTATGACTTGGGTCACAGTCGGATCCAACGAACGACTTCGATACGTGGCGGACACATCGCCGTAACCTCGCCTGCCGCATGATCCGGATCACGGAGATCCGTACGCCGGCCTCCTGCAAGAATCTCAGGCGGTGCTGCCGTTCGGCAGAACCTGCCGCGGACGATGGAGGACCCTGTGCCGCTGCCCTCGCAGCCCCTGCGAAAGCTGGGCTTCCTGACCATCGGGCTGTTCGAGGAGGCCGATCCCCGCCGGGGCCACGAGTCGACCCTCGAGATCATCCAGCTGGGTGAGGAACTGGGCTTCGACAGCGCGTGGCTGCGCCACCGCCACCTCCAGTACGGCATCTCCTCCCCCGTCGCCGTGCTCGCCGCCGCGTCGCAGCGCACCAGCCGGATCGAACTGGGCACCGCCGTCATACCCCTGGGCTGGGAGAACCCCCTGCGGCTGACCGAAGACCTGGCAACGGTCGACATCCTCTCCGGGGGTCGCCTCAATCCCGGCGTCAGCGTCGGTCCCCCGATGCACTACGACCAGGTCAAGCCGGCGCTGTACCCGGACACCGCCGACGCCGAGGACTTCAGCTACGAACGCGTACGGCGACTGCTGAGCCACGTACGCGGCGAGCCGGCCACCGACTTCCACGGTGTCGAGGGCTTCGAGGTGTTCTCCGACCGGGTCCAACCCCACGCCCCGGGACTCGGCGACCGGATCTGGTACGGCGGGGCGAGCCTGCGGTCCGCCCAGTGGGCCGGCGAGCAGGGGATGAACTTCCTGACCAGCAGCGTGGTGAAGGCGGAGGAGTCCGAGGACTTCGCCGAGATCCAGCTCTCCCACATCCGTACGTTCCGCGCCCACCACCCCGACGGCGAGCGCGCCCGCGTCTCCCAGGGACTGGTGGTCATCCCCACCGACACCGCCTCACCGGAGCAACGCGCCAGGTACCGGGCGTACGCGGAGAAGCGGATGCCGCGTACGGCCACGCCGCAGGGGCCGGCGCGGATGATGTTCGCACCCGATCTCGTCGGCACCTCCGCCGAGATCGCTGACCGGCTCTACCGGCACCCCGCGTTCCGGGAGATCGACGAGGTCGCGTTCGCCCTGCCGTTCACCTTCGACCACGACGACTACGTGCAGATCCTCACCGACATGGCCACCCGGCTCGGCCCCGCGCTCGGCTGGCAACCGGTCGCCTGACTTCGGCACCCGACCGACGGTCGCGGCCCGCGCGATCCGGGTCACCCTGGGCGGTGCGGGTCGACCCGGGGCGGCCCGGTCGGCAGGGACTCCAACGCGAAACGCCGCGTCAGATTGGGCAGGATGGTCCGCAGCGCGCCGACCGTCTGTTGCCGGTTGCCGCCCGCGTCGTGCATCAGGACGATCGAACCGGCGGTGACGCCGGCGGTGACGTTCGACGCGATACTGCCGGCACCCGGCCGGTTGTAGTCCCTCGAATCCACGTCCCAGTGCACCGAGGTCATGCCGAGTTCCCAGGCGGTCGACACCGCGGCGGTCGTCCAGTATCCGTACGGCTGACGGTAGTACGCGATCCGCGCGTCCGGCACCGCGGCCCGGATCGCGTCGTTGGTCCGGGTCAGGTCGGCCCGGATCGCCGCCTTCGTCCGTCTGCCCAGTGCGGGGTCGTGGGACCAGGAGTGGTTGCACAGGCTGTGGCCCGCGGCGGCGATCGACCGGACCAGTTCCGGGTACGCCGCGGCCAACTCACCGACCAGGCAGAAGGTCGCCCTGACCCGGTGACGCGCCAACTCGGCGAGGACCTGTGGGGTGTACTGCGGGTTCGGCCCGTCGTCGAAGGTGAGCGCCACGTAGCCCGAGCCGGTGGTGAGCCGGCTGCCGTACGGACCGTCGGTTCCCATCGGCAGTCGTGGGCGATCATCGGCGAACGGCGGGTCCGGACCGGGGTCGGTCGAGGCGTTCGGGCCGGGGATGACCGACGTCCGGGGTGTGGCGGAAGGGCCGTCGGGCACCGGCGAGGCGGCGACGGCACCGGGCGGGCTCGGCGCGGTCGGGTTACCGGACGGGTCGCCTGTCCGTCCGGGCGTCGTGCGCGGCAGGTCGCGAGTCGGCCCGGGCGAGGCGCCGAGCAGGTCCCGTGGTGGTCCGGGCGTACCGAGCACCCGGGCGAGGACGTACCCGCCGCCCAGCATCGAGCCGACCACCAGCCCGAGGATCATGATCAGACGGAGGCTGGACGGGCCGGTCAGCCCGGTCCCGCGGCGCCCGTACCGGCCGGCCGCCGACCGGGCACCACGCCTCCACACCATGCCCGCCTCCTTGTCCGCCGTACCCGACCTCAGGGTACGTACGATTTCAGGCGGAAACAGCGACTGTTCGTATTAGTCAGGCTTCGGGGGGTTGGTGCCGTTAGTGCGCGTGGAACCCGTCCCGGCACGGCCGGTCAGCGCAGTGCCGCCTCGATGACCCGGAGCACCGCGATGCTGTCGCGCGGATCGACCGGCGGTCGGGCATTCGTGCGCAGCGCGGTGGCGAGCGCCGGGTAGTACGACTCGTAGGAGCCGCGCCGGGTGGGCACCTCCCGCAGGTCGGCACCGGCACCGATCCGACCCCACCGCTCGCGGGGCGCCACCCCGAAGTCGGGGTCACCGGGTCGCAGACCCTCCTCGAGCTGGGACTCCTGCGGGTCGAGACCGAAGGTCGTGTAGGAGCCGCGGGTCCCGCGCAGGACGAAGCGGGGTCGGACCCGGGCCGCCACGCTGCTCATCCACAGCCGGCTGCGGACCCCGCTCTCGTGCTCCAGCGACACGAGCACGTCGTCGTCGTTCACCGCGCCCGGCCGCCGGGCGTCGACCTCGGCGTGCACGGCCCGGACCGGGCCGAAGAGCAGAAGCGCCTGGTCGACGAGGTGCGGCGCGAGGTCGTAGAGGATGCCTCCACCGTCGGCGAGCACGGTGCGATCCTTGCGCCCGTCGGTCACCTCGGGCTTCCACCACTCGAAGGCGGACTCGAAGGCGAACACGTCGCCCAGTTCACCGGCGGCGAGGACCTCGCGCACGGTGAGGAAGTCGCCGTCCCAGCGCCGGTTCTGGAACACCGTGAGGGTGCGGCCGGCGGCGTCGGCCGCCGCGACGAGTTCCTCCGCCTCGGTGGCGGTCAGCGCGAGCGGCTTGTCGACCACCACGTGCAGGCCCGCGTCGAGCGCGCGGCGGGCCAGCTCGAGGTGGGTGTTGTTGGGCGTGCAGACGACGGCGAGGTCGCAGTCGCCGGCGAGCGCGAACGCCGCGTCGGCGTCGGCCACCACCCGGGCACCGGGATGGTCGGCGCGCGCCGCGTCGGCCCGGCCGGGGTCGGACGTCACGATGACGTCGACGGTGTACTCGCCGGCGGCGGTGAGCAGGGGGCCGTGGAACACCCGGCCGGCCAGGCCGTAACCGAAGAGCAGGACGCGCAGCGGCTGCGCGGGAGTCTGGGACATGGCGGTTTCCTCGTGGTCGGTGACGTTGCCGGACGTCCGGGTGCCGGTCAGGCGGGCAGGGTGGTCGGATCGACGCGGGCCGCGACGAGGTCCAGGTCGGCCCAGAGCCCATCCGGTACGGCGACAGACGCGAGCGCGACCGCCTGGTCGATCCGCTCGGGGCGCGACGCGCCGATGATGGTGCTGGCGATCCTCGAATCGCGGGTGGAGAACTGGATCGCCGCCGCGGCCAGCGGCACACCGTGATCCCGGCAGGCCGTTTCCATCTCGCCTATCGCGGCGAGCAGCTCGGCCGGTGCCTCCCGGTAGGCGTACCGGCCCGAACCGCCGGCACCCGAGCCGAGGATCCCCCCGCCGAGCACGGCGGCGTTGACCACACCCATCCCCATCGAGACGGCGAGTTCGACGAGCGGCTCGGCGGACCGGTTCACCAACGTCCACCGGTTGTGCGTGAGCACGACGTCGAAGTAGCCCGTGCGGACGTACCGTCCGATGGTGGCGAGGTCACCGCCGGCGACACCGATCGAGCCGGCGACGCCGCGATCGCGCAGTTCCCGCAGCACGTCGACGGGACCGCCGGGTTCCATGAGCTGGTCGAAGTCGTTCTTCTCCGGGTCGTGCAGATACAGCAGCGGGACCCGGTCGAGCCCGAGGCGTTGCAGGCTCCCCGCGATCGACCGCCGGGCCTGTGCCGCGTCGAAGGTGCCGGAGGCGAGGTCGCGGGCGATCTTCGTGGAGAGGAGATACCCGTCGGGCAGCCCGCCGACGCGCCGGATCGCGGCGCCGATCCGGCGCTCGGACTCCCCCGCGCTGTACGCGGCCGACGTGTCGAGCGCGCGTACCGGCCCCATCAGCGCCGCCAACGCCGTGTCGATCCCCGCCTCCGGCGGCACCTCGCGGCCGAAGTTGCCCGGCATCGAACCGAGCGGCGCGCCACCGATCGTCAGTGGGGTGATCTCCAGACCGGTCGCGCCCAGCGGGCGGGTCGGAAGGTGCTGGTCGGGACTGTGCATGGGTTTCAGCTCCGGGGGATCCAGTCGAAGAAGTGGTGGTCGGCGGGGTCCATGTGGGCCAGTGCCGCCTCGCGGTCGATCTCGATGCCCAGGCCGGGGGCGGAGCCGACCGTGACGAACCCGTCGACCACGATCGGGTCCGGCAGGCCCTTCACGATCGAGTACCACCAGTCGTCGGTCGGCACCGGGTACTCGAACGCGATGAAGTTGTCCGGCAGCGTCGCGCACACCTGGACCAGGGCCGCCAGCCCGAACAGCCCGCTGCTGACGCCGTGCGGGGCGATCTGGATCCCGTGCAGGTCGGCGTACTCGGCGACCCACTTCAGCTCGGCGATACCGCCGACGTCGCCGGGGTCGGGGCCGATCACCCGTACCGCCTGGGTCGAGATCAGTTCCTTGTAGTTGTTGCGCAGGTAGATCTGCTCACCGGTGTGCGTACGGACGCTCGTCGCCTGGGTCACCTCGCGGTACTGGCCGGCGTCGACCCAGGGCACGCCGTCGCCGCTGAGCAGGTCCTCCGCCCAGACGATGTGCAGCGGTTCGAGCTCGCGCAGCACCGTGATGGCGTCCGGGACGGTGAAGCCCGGCCCCATGTCCAGGGCCAGGCCGCGTCCCTCGCCGAGCACGTCCGTCATCGCCCGGACCGTGGCGATGACGTGGTCGATGCCCTTGCGGGTCAGCATGCCGCGGTTCGGGTGCTTGGGTCCCTCGCGCAGGTCGCCGTAGAAGAACCCGGACACGTTCGGCGCCATGAAGCCGTGGAACCCGACACCCTCCTTGAACAGGGTGAAGCCTTCCGGGGCGGCGGCCATCTCGGCCATCGACTCCGCGTAGTCCTCCGGCTGGTGACCTCGCAGGACCGGCCGTACGCCACCGTTGTAGACCCGTACCCGGTCCCGGACCTTGCCGCCGAGCAGTTTGTGGACCGGGAGCCCGGCCGCCTTCCCGGCCACGTCCCACAGCGCCATCTCGATCGCCGAGACCAGGGCGCCCCAGGGCTTGAAGCCGCCGAACCGGCGGATCCGGAGCATGCACCGCTCGACGTCGGTGGGGTCCTGCCCGACGAGGAGATCCGAGTAGAGCCCGACGAGGGTGTGGATCGCCGGCTTGGAGTACTCGATCTCGCCGAAACCGTCGATGCCCTCGTCGGTGACCACCCGGACGATCGGACTGGCCCCGATGACGGCGCAGCGGACGTCAAGGATCTTCATAGTCAGTGCTCTCTTCCGAGGCGCGGTGGGGCTCAGCCCTTGACCGCGCCGCTGGTCAGTCCGCCGATGAGGTACCGCTGCAGCGCGATGAAGACGATGACCACGGGTACGGTCAGCACCACCGACGCCGCCATCGTCGACCCCCAGTCGACGTGGTACTCGGTCGCGAACTCCGTCAGGGCGACCGGCGCGGTCCGCGCGGACTCCGACGTGGCGAACACCGAGGCGAACAGGAACTCGTGCCACGACTGGAGGAAGGCGAACATGCCGGCGGCGGCGAGCCCGGGGGCGGCGATCGGGAGGGTCACGTAGCTCACCGCGTCGAACCGTGAGCCGCCGTCGATCTCGGCGGCCTCCTCGAGGGAGATCGGGATCGCCGCGATCTGGTTGCGGATCATCCAGGTCACCAGTGGCACCGTGATCGTGAGGTGGACGAACGCGAGCCCGATGGTGGTGTCCAGCAACTGCAGCTTGTTGACCATCTTGTACAGCGGGAGCAGCAGGACACTCAGCGGTACGAGTTGCCCGACGAGGATGAACAGCGCGACCGAGCGGGCGCCCTTGAACTTGAAGCGGGCGAGCGCGTACCCGGCGCTGAAACAGAAGACCAGCGTGGCCGCCGCGACCAGCAGGCCCACGATGATCGAGTTCACCAGGGCGTGCGGCATGGACGACTGGGTGAAGACGTTGGTGTAGTTGTCGAACGTCCAGTGTTTCGGTGTCAGCGTCGGTGGGATCGCGAAGATCTCGTTGCCGGGCTTGAACGACGTGAAGATCATCAGGACGATCGGCCAGAGCGTCCAGACCAGCACGGCGGCGAGCGCGATCCAGGTGAGCACCGCGAGCACCGGGCGCCGGGCGAAGGACCGGGTCATGACAACTCCTCCAGGTCGGACCGCATCGCTCGCGCGTAGATCGCCACGAACACGGCGCAGATCGCCAGCTGCAGCACCGCGATCGCGGAGACCAGCGACTGGTCGCCGCGCTGGAATGCCTGGTACAGCTGGATCGGCAGGATGGTCGAGGCGCCGGCCGGGCCGCCGCTCGTCATGACCCAGATGATCGTGAACGAGTTGAGCGCCCAGGTGACCAGAGTCAGGACGGCGATCCAGGTGGTCGAACGGATCGCCGGCAGGACGATGTAGGCGAAGATCTGCCAGCCGGACGCCCCGTCCAGCCGGGCCGCCTCGTACCGTTCGGCCGGGATACCGGTCAGCGCGGCCGAGACCATGAGCATGACGAACGGTGCCGTGGTCCAGATCTGGATCATCGCCACGGCGTAGAGCACCACGTCGGGATTGGACAGCCAGGCGATCGGGTGCTGGATCACGTTGGCCTGGATGAGCCAGTGGTTGACCAGGCCGTAGTCGCTGGACAGGCTCCAGCGCCAGACGGTCGCGCCGACCACACCGGGGATGATCCACGGAATCATGAGCAGTCCGCGCCACACCCCGGTGAGGCGCAGGTACGGCGAACGCAGCAGCAGCGCGGCCGCGTACCCGATCAGGACCGCGCCCACGACGGACACCAGCGTCCAGACGAGCGTGTTGAGCATGATGCGCCCGAAGTTCGGCGCGTCGAACAGCCGGCTGAACGCCTCGGTGTCGGAGAAGGCGCGCTGGAGAACCGCGATGACCGGAACGACCGTCAGGACTGCCATCAGGATGGCGGCCGGGAGCATGAGGGCGATGCCGCGGCGGGTCGCCCCCGTGCCGGGCCGGCCGGCCGGGCGTGAACCCGGCCGGCTGGTCCGACGCACCGTGTCGGTCGTGCTCACTTGGCGCCGCCGAGGTTCTTCTCAGCCTGGGCCATGATCGCGGCAGCCCCCTCCTGCGGGCTCTTCGATCCGAGCGCGATCTCCTGGATCGTGTCATGTACGAACGGGATCATCGCGGTCCACCGGGGGTCGTTCGGAGCGGGAATCGAGTACTTCGCGAGCTGCTCCCCGAAGGGCTTGCGGACGTCGGTCTGGAACTTGGCGTCCTGGGTCGCGCTCACCCGCGCCGGGAAGGTCAGGGTGAGGCTCGCCATGTTCTCCGGGCGACCGAGGAAGGACGCGAGCGTCTTCGCGCCCTCGAGGTTCTTGGCCTTGCTCGGCACGATGTAGGTCCAGCCGACGCCCTCCTGGACACCGGGTCCGCTCGGCCCGGGGGCGATGGCGGTCGCGACCGGGAACTTCTGGGTCGCCGCCGTGTCGGCGTCGAAGACACCGCCCAGGTACATGCCGACCCGACCCTGGAGGAACAGGTCCCGGATGCCCGTGTTGTCCAGCTCGAACGAGCTCTTCGTGGCGTACCCGTCGATGACGGACTTGCCCATGAGCTGCAACGCCTGCTCGACGGAGTCCTGGGTGAACTTCGGCGTACCGTTCTCGATCGTCGTGCCGTTCTGCAGGGCGAAGTCGAGGAACCGCAGCGTCAGGTCGCTGGGGTCGCCCTGCATCGGCCACGCCGTCCCGGCGACGGTCGAGGTGGTGAGCTTCTTGGCGTCCTCGATGAACTCCGCCCAGGTGGTGGGCGGACCGGAGATGCCGGCCTTGTCGAACAGGTCCTTGTTGTAGATGAGCGCGTTCGTCGCCCACCGGTACGGCACCGCGTACGTCTTGCCCTCGACGGAGAGCGTCTCGGTCAGCCCGGGGGCGAAGTCCGACGCCGGCATCTTGTCGTCGTAGAGGCTGGTCAGATCGGCCAGTTGCCCCTTGTCGATGTAGGTCTTGGTGCGGGCGATGGACTCCGTGATCAGATCGGGTGCGTTGCCGGCGTCGAGCGCGACGGACACCTTGTTCGCGACCGTGGCACCGGTCGTCTTCACCATCTCGACGTGCAGCGAGGGGTTCTCGCTCTCGAACTTCTGTACCAGGGTCGTGGCGACGTCCCAGTCCCAGTCGGGAACCCACCAGGTCACGTTGTCGGACGAGTCGGTGGAACTCCGGGTGGCGTTGTACGCGATGACACCCACAACTGCGAGCACCACCACGACCACCGCCGCGAGCAGTGCCGTTGTGCGTGGACGAATGGTCATCTCTCTGCTCCGTTGCTCAAGAGGCAAAGTCCCGGCAGGCGGGGCGAAGCGCCGGCCGTGACGAGCAGTGTCATCCTGTACGTACAGGATGTCAACCCTTCGAATCGAGCGAAAAATGGTGGCCCCCGCCTCGGCGAAATCGGGCGAGAATACGGGCTCTAACGGGCGGTTGCTCCCGTCTCGGGCGGCCTTCCATCCCCGGATCATGTTGATAATCCTGTTAGCCCCATTTGCCGGTTCCGGGCGCTTCCGTGGACCCCGGACCGGCTCCGCCCCGGTCCGACCGGCCGGGGAGTGTGACGCAGAACGTCGCGACGTGCGGCTACGTCAACGCGACGGTGAGCAGCTATGGTCGTCACCGTGCACCCTGTTCCTGCCATCGACCGTGGCTCCGCGCTGCCGTTCTATCACCAGCTCAAGCTGCTGATAGTCCAGGACATCTCGGCGCGTGGGCTGGAACCGGGCGACCGGTTGCCCGGCGACTTCGAGCTGTGCGAGCGGTACCGGGTGTCGCGTACGGTCGTCCGGCAGGCGCTCCAGGAACTCGAGCTCGAAGGGGTCATCTCGCGCGTCAAGGGCCGGGGGACGTTCGTCGCCGACCGCAAGACGTCCGAGGGCTTCGGCCACGCGATGATCGGGCTGTTCGAAGAGGACGTCCGGGGGCGCAGCGGCGAGCAGTCGATCGCCGTACGGCGACTGGAGACCGTACCGGCCAGCGCCGCGGTCGCCGCCGAACTCGGAGTCGCCCCCGGCAGCACCGTGGTCGAGATCGAGCGACTGCGGATGGTCAACGAGGAGCCGTGGGCGCTGACCATCACCCAGCTTCCGCTGTCCATCGGCCGGTTCGTGCTCGACGAGGACCTGTCGAACGTCTCCCTCTACGGCCTGCTGGAACGCAAGTACGGCGTCCAGTTCGCGACCGGACGGCGGTCGATCGAGGCGGGACTCGCCAGCGAGTCGATGGCGGAGGCGCTGCGGGTTCTCCCCGGCGCTCCCCTGCTGATCCTGCGCAGCCTGGCCTTCGACGACTCCGGCGTCCCACTCGAACGGTTCGCCGGATTCCACCGGGGCGACCTCAGCCGGTTCCTCGTCGACGTACACCGCAAGCAGCCCACCGAGTAACGGGCCCCACCGGCGGTGTCGCAGCCGTCGTGTCACCGGCGCCTACCCGGAACCGGTGCGGGTACACCCGACCGGGCTCCCCGTACCGCCGTTTGGTCGGCCATCGTCGGGGAAGCCCGTTGTCGCAGGCGTCAGCGGGACGACCGGCCGGCCGTGCCCGCCGTGGAACGAGGAGGCTCCGACGTGACGTACGACGATTTCATCGCCACCGTCGCCCGACGGACAGGCCAGTCGACCGAGCAGGCCACCGCCCTCACCTACGCCACACTCCAGACGCTGGCCGACCGGATCAGTGCGGGCGAGTCGCAGGACCTGGCCGACAAGGTCCCCACCCGACTGGCCGACTCCCTGCGCAAACCGTCGAGCCGCGAGTTCGCCGACCCGTTCGACCTCGCCGAGTTCCTGCGACGGGTGGGCAACCGCGCCGGCCTGGACGACACGCAGGCCGCGCCCGGCGCGGCTGCGGTGCTGAGCACACTGCGCGAGGCGGTGCCGGACTACGAATTCGACGACATGCGCTCGCAGCTGCCGACCGACATCCGCCAGATGACCGTACCGGTGAACACGCCCGGCCTCAGCGGGTAGACAACCCGCTCGGGTGCGGGCTTCAGGAGCCGGCGGATTTCCAGATGGTCGCCCGCACCAGCAGGGTCGGATTGTCGTACAGCCTCGGCTCGGTGAACCGAGTGACCCGAATCCACGCCACGGTGCCCTGGGCGGAGACGACGCAGATGTTGCGCCCGACCTCCACCGTCTCGTGCTGCCCCAGTGGCTGCAACTCCACCTTGGCCAGGCACTGGTCGACCGTCACCTCCCCGGCCGGCACGTACCCCACCCGCGCGAACTCGCCGGTGAACAGGGTGGAGAACTCGCCATCGGAGGTGTACTCCAGGTCCGCCGTCTTCGCCTCCACCTCGTCCTGGTAGCTCGCCGCATCGAACACCCTCGGCTGGTCCACGTCCAGCCACGTTGACAAGCCCACGGACGGCGGGGCGAGCCTGAGCTCCTCGTTCACCGGGGCCAGATACGACGGGGCGGACGGCGCGGCCGCGGGGCCGGTGGTGCTCACCGGTCCGGACGTCGAGGGGGTCGCCGGACCGGGACCGGTCGGCCTCGCGGCCTCGGTCGGCGCGGGCCGGGACGCGGTGGGACTGTCCGACGGCGCGTAGACGAGAGCGAGGACCGCCACGACGACACCCACCACGGTGAACAGACCGGAAACCCCTACCCACCAGGGCGCGGAGTGCCATCGCGTACGCACCGGCGGCACCGGGGGCGGTGGTACAGGGTGGTTGCCGGTCTCTGCCACGACTCGTCTCCCGTCGACGGCGACCACTGTACGAGAAACGCGACCCACCCACTGTCCGATTGCGACCCGCAGGGCAGGCGGAACGAGGGTCGTCGGGGGCAACCACCCGTACGGCACCGGCGCGGGCCGGTCCACATCGGACGAGTCGGCGGTTCGTGATCGGGTCGAGCGTGCGGCCCGCACAAGAATCGGGAGCCCGCCCCCGGTGTGGGGACGGGCTCCGACCCGGTGTCTCCGTCGGCAACGGATCAGGCCGCTGCCGGGGCGGACCTCAGTGCACCATCACCGGCACCGCGCGGTCGCCGTCGCTCGCGTCGCTCTGCGGGCGGCTCGTGTCGCGCCTGCGTGGCAGGAACGCGATCGGGATGAACGTCGCCAGTACCAGCGCGAAGCCGACCCAGAACGTGGTCGCGAACGAGTCGGCCACGAACGCCAGACCACGCTCGATGATCGACGGCTCCACCGGCAGTTGCGCGCCCTGCTGGCTGGCGATCGCCGCGCCCGCCTCGGTGATCGGCTTGCCGGTTTGCGGGTCGGTCAGGCCCGGGATCGGATCCGAGCCGTTCAGCTGGCTGGTGAGGATCACCGACATGATCGCCGCACCGATGGAGCTGCCAATCTGCTGGAGGATGTTCACCAGCGTCGACCCGCGCGCCACCTCGTGGTTGGTCAGCGTACGCAGGGCGGAGGTCATGATCGGCATCATCGTGCCGCCCATGCCCAGACCCATCACGAACAGCGAACCGCACAGCAGCAGGTACGAGGTGTCCGTACCGACCTGGGTGAAGGTGAAGAATCCGGCGGCGATCAGCACCAACGCGAACGGCACGGTACGGCCGACCGGGATCTTGTCGGACAGGGCCCCGGCGATCGGCATGGTCAGCATCGCGCCGATGCCCTGTGGCGCCATCAGGAGACCGGCGTGCAGGGTCGACTCACCGCGTACCTGGAGGAAGTAGCTCGGGAACAGCAGTCCCGCGCCCATGAACGCGATGATGAACACGAACAGCGAGACCGACGCCACGGTCAGGTTGCGGTTGCGGAACAGCCGCAGGTCCAGCAGCGGGTGCCGCGGCCTGAACGAGTAGAGGACAAAGCCGATCACCAGGAGGGTACCGACGAGCATCGTGGCCCAGACCTTGGTGCTGGCAATCGTGCCGGTCTCCGGCAGCGACGAGATGCCGTAGAGGAACAGGGCCAGGCCCGGCGAGAGCATCAGCATGCCGACGAAGTCGAACGACTCGGACGGTTCGGCATTGTCCTTCGGCAGGGCGAAGAAGGCGTAGACGAGCGCGATCGCGCCGATCGGGAGGTTGATCAGGAAGATCCAGTGCCAGCTCGCCGCGTCGATCAGCCAACCGCCGAGGATCGGTCCGCCGATCGGGCCGAGCAGCATCGGGATACCGAGGACCGCCATCAGCCGGCCGATCCGCTCCGGGCCCGCCGCACGCGTCATGATCGTCATACCGATCGGCATCAGCATGCCGCCACCGAGGCCCTGGATCACCCGGTAGGCGATGAGTTGGCCGATCGAGTCGGCGGTGGCGCAGAGTACGGAGCCGAGCGTGAACAGCAGCAGAGCGAGCATGTACAGCCGTTTGGTGCCGAACCGGTCGGCGGCCCAGCCGCTGAGCGGGATCACCGTGGCCAGGGCCAGGGTGTAGCCCGTCATGGTCCAGGCGACCTCGGCGTACGTGGCGTCGAACTCGCGCTGGAAGGTGGGCAGCGCGACGCTGACGACGGTGATGTCGAGGATCGACATGATCGCGCCGAGCACGACCACTCCGGCAATCTTGAGAACTGCGGCGTCGAGTTTGTCGGGCACCGCTGTGGCTTGATTCGTCACATGACTCTCCAGGTCCAGCTGGCCGGTAGGGGTCGACCCAGCGCATGTCAGGCTGCATGAACTCGTCGGTGCCCGGTGGCCGTGGTGTCGTCCGGTCGCCTGGCTCCGTATGCAGAATCACAGACCCTACTTGCCGCCCGGTTAAATCCCCGGCCAGACGTGTGCTAGCTCACCTGTTCGATCGGCCGCCTCCGACCGGGTCACTTCAACGGGTAGCCGTAAGAGATGAGCAGCGGGGCGCAGATCGCGCTGACCAGGCGGCGCTGGCGCGGCGGAAGCGCCACCCGCCACGTGTCGTCCTGACGAAGCGGCAGCCGGCCGGCGGAGAAACGCATCGGGTTGCCACCCAGGTTGTGCGGTACGGCAAGGTCGGCGTACCCGTCGCTCAGAAAGGACAGATCCTCGTCGGTCAGGTCGATTCCGGCGAATTTGGCAAGGTCCCGGATGCCGTCGCGGGGACTGTCGAGCAGCTTCTCGTAGTAGACGCGTCGCACCGGGACCCGGTGCGCCGTCTCCCCCTCGCCCCAGCCGCGCGCCGAACCGAGCAGACCGGCGATCGAGTTCTGCAGGTTCCACTGCAGCGCCGAGGTTGTCGGCGGGAACCGGGGCAGCACGCCCGCTCCGGTCCCCGGATTGGCCACCTGTTTGGTCCAGGAGTAGGCGACGCCGCGAGGGTCGCGTACCAGGTGGACCACGCGCAGGTCGACGCTGCGCGCGAAGCGCAGACACAACCCGATGGTGGGGAACTTCGACGAGTCGATGATGATCCGCGCGCCGGTCACCTCGAGCGCGGCCGAATAGACCCGGGCGAAGTAGTCGACGTACTCGTTGACCAGGGCGAGCCGTTCACCGGTGAGCTGCTCCCGGGCCAGCCAGGAGACGTGCCGGATGCGCGGTACGACCCGGCGCAGGAAGACGAAGCGGTCCAGGTCGGCCCGATCCCAGCCGCCGAACGCCCGCTCCCCCACGGCGGTCCAGAAGGCGCACCCGGAGTACGGGGCTCCGCAGGCGCAGAGATTTCCGGGCTCGACGAGCCGCCACAGGTCGGTCACCTCGCCGAGGGTGCAGACACCCGGCAGCGCGCCGAGCATCCGGTCGAGGAGCGTACTGCCGCTGCGCCCCATGCCACTGATGTAGATCACCCGCATGCCGTCGGCCCTCCGCCCGTCACGAACGCGACCAGCGAGCGAGGTCGGCCGGGGCCGGGAGGGTGCCCTGCCGGGAGAGCGAGGCGGCGGCGTGCCGGCCGGTCGCGACCTGCTCCCCCGCCCCGATGAGGCCCGAGAACGGGCGTACGTCGCCGACGGATCCGGCCAGGCCGGCCTCCCGAGCCCAGATCCGGCACATCTGGTCGCCGATCCGGTCCCACCCGAACTCGGTGCTGGCCCGGTCGAGCCCCCGTACCGCCAGGTCCCGGGCGAGGGCGGGATCGTCACGCAGCCGGCCCAGCCGGTCGGCGAGCGCGGTGGCGTTGTGCGCCGGGAAGGTCAACCCGGCCGAGCCGATGACCCATGGAATCTCCCCGACGTCGCTGCCTACCACGGGTACCCCGCACGCCATCGCTTCGACCAGGACCCGGCCGAACTGCTCCCGCAGCGGGATGCCGATCCACGGTACGACGTTGCGCTGCACCAACTCGATCGACGGCAGCACGAGCGCGTCCATTCGGGCGAGCAGGCCCGGCAGCGCCCCATGGTCGGCCCAACCGCGCAGGGTCACCCGACCCGGTCGACGCGCCGCCGCCAGCTCGACGTCCGCCCTCATGCTGCCGTCGCCCACCATCAGCAGGTCGCAGTCGAGCAGTTCCGCCGCGCAGAGCAGGTCCCCGATTCCCTTGTGCGGCTCCAGCCGACCGACGAACCCGGCCGTGAACGGCCTCGGTGCCGTCGTCGCGGCGGGCTGGAACGCCAACGTGTCCACACCCAGCGGGACGAGGCTGGCCCGCCCCCGGTACCCCTTCACCCGCAGCACGTTCAACGCCGCCGGGGTGATCGGGAAGATGTGGTCGACCGCGCGGTATGCGTACCGTTCGATCAGCGGGAACGGGAGCGGGAACCGGATCACGACGTTCTGCGCCGCGTACAGCGTCACCGGTACGTCCGGCCAGTACCGTCGGCGCAGGCGCAGGATCTGCCAGGTGCTCAGGTAGGCCGCCTCGCCGATGACGTGGATGACGTCCGGCGGCTGCTCCCGGGCGAGCGTCCGCAGACTGTCGCGGGGGAACAGGACCGAGGCCATGTGTCCGGTGCGATCCTCGCTCCACCGGTGCGGAACGACATGGCAACGCAGCCGGGGCCAGCGCTGACTCAGCCGGTCCAGGTCACGGCGGGTGGTGTCCGAGACATCCGCGGCCAGGATCGTGAAGCTGACGTCGGGCCGGGCGGCCAGCGCCGCGAAGAGGCTGATCCAGTGCTCGGTACGTTTACCCACGACGCTGATCATCACGTGCATTGCGGTCTCCTGAGTTCCTTGCGTTGCTCCCGGGCGGCGGCGTCCGGAGTGGTGGAAAGCGCGATCCGGCAGACCTCGAACCAGGCACGGCCGCGCCACCCGGTCCGTTCGGTCGAGCTGCCGACCCAGCGCGCGGCGGCGAGTCCCATCCCGATCAGCGAGCGCAGCACGACGGCCAGACGCACCAGTTGGAAGGTCCGGCGCCGGTGGCGGGCGAAGAAGCGCAGCATGCTGCGGTACAGGTGCGGCGAGGTCGCTCCGGGGCCGCTGCTGGCGCCGCCCACGTGCATGGCCTCGACCATGGGCACGTAGACCACGGCCGCGCCCCGTCGCCACGCCTGCAGGCACAGCTCCTCGTCCTCGTAGTACATGAAGTAGCCCTCGTCGAGTCCGCCGATCTCCCTCATCAACCGGGTGCGCACCGCGAGGCAGGCGCCGGAGAGCCAGTCGACCGCCACGGCCGCGGCAGGCCCGGTGCAGGCGTCGTACGCGCGCCGTCGGCGGGTGCCGCTCAGCAACCGCCGCAGCGCCACGGGCAGCAGGGCACCGCCGAACCGGGACGCGAGCACGCTGCTCAGCGACTCGAACGGATGGGCGCTGATCGCGACCCGCCCGACCGGGTCACGCAGGCGCGGGCCGGCGATGCCGACGTCCGGCCCGGCGCGCACGGTCCTGACCAGTTCGCGTGCCGTCGCCGCCGGCAGTACGCAGTCCGGGTTGACCAACAGCACCACGTCGGTGTCCACGCCGGCCAGCCCCTGGTTCACCGCAGCCGCGAAGCCGACGTTGACCGGGTTCGCGATCACCTCGACCTTCGGGAACCGTTCGGTGACCAGCGCGATCGTATGGTCGGCCGAGTCGTTGTCGACCACCCGGACGACCAGGTCCGCCTGGGTCAGGGCGGCGAGGCAGTCGTCGATGTGGTTGGCGGAGTTGTAGGTGACGATGACGGCGGTGGCGGCGGGCGTGGTCATCGTGCCCCCACCGGTGTCGCCGGGCTCGGCGCCGTATTCCCCGCCGTGCTCGGCGCCGTGTTCGTCGCCCAGGTTCGGGGGGTGGGCACCGCGATCCCGCCCGGTTGTCTGGTCAGGAACACCAACGCGGGCAGCAGACCGAGCGCCCAGTGCCCGGTGGCCGGGCCGGAGAAGATCACCGACACCAGGAAGCCGCAGATCAGGGCCGTGAACGCGAACGGCAGGCCGTCCCGATCGACCAGACCTTCACGGACCGCGCGCAGGATCGGCCAGAGCAGCAGGACCAGGCCGACGAGCCCCAGGTTGGCCAGGATCATCACGTAGAAGACGTGGTAGAGCGGCCCGACGTCGGTCACCTTGAAGTCGGGCAGGTAGACGTCCGGGGTGGAGTGTCCGAGCCCCAGACCGACGAGCGGGTTCGACAGGAACGCGTCGATCCCGACCGTCGCCTCCGGTAACCGGTACCCGGCGCCCTGCCCCAGCGCGGTGGTGATCTCCGCCGAACGGTTCCGTACGCCCTCGCTGAGCATGATCGCCCCGACCAGCAGCAGGGCGGCGGCAGCGGTCATGGCGCCGGCCGCGCGACGCACCGCCCCGGTGCCTCCCGTCAGGAGAACCAGTACGGCGGCTCCGGCGAGCACCCACGTCGTGCGGTACGACGCCAGCACGACGTCGACCAGGTACAGCGCGGCCAACGCGACGAGCCCGACCCGTCGCCAACCCTCGGTACGGCAGCTCAGGACCAGCAGGGGCAGGGCCGCGATCAGGGACCAGGCACCCCCGTGCCGTCCCGGCGACGCCAGGGTCACGATGGTCAGGGCGGCGGACAGGACCACGAAGAGGGACCCCGCCGACCTGACCCGGCTCGGCGTCGTCAGGGTGTACGTCGCCATGAAGTAGTAGATCGGAATGACGGCGAAGTGGTAACCGGAGATCATCACCTTGGCGGGCGGGCTGCCGAGGATGAGTCCGTACGCGGCCGCGGCGCCCAGAAGCACGACCACCAGGAGCATCGGCAGGTCGATGACGGTGCGTACCCGCCGCTCCTCCTTCACCAGCACCAGGCGGCGGATCACCAGGCTGACCGCCCCGGCGGCGAGGAGGAAGCCGTGCAGCCCGAGGATCGAGCGTACGGAGCTGTCGCCGAGCACCGCGGTCGTGCCGAGCACTCCGACGATGGCCGTCGGCAGCACCATCCAGGGCCACACGGTGAACGCGACGCAACACCCGACCACCGCCAGGGCGAGCAGCCCGAAGTCGCGGGGCTCCGACCCCGGCGTGCCGGGGATGACGGCCGCCACGACGGCATCGTGCGGGAGCAGGACGGCAGTGGCCGCGAGCAGTCCCGCCCCGGCCACCGTCGGCGGCAGCAGTGTGGCCCCCTTCATCTACCCGCCGCCAACCCGGCGATCAGGTCCCGCAGTTGCACACCCCGCGCCGACCAGCTGTTGCGTACGGCTGCTTCCCGACGCCGCGCCGAGGCGTCCGGGCACTGGCTGGACCCCAGCGCCTCCTCGATCGCCGCAACGAAGGCGGTCGGCCCCGCACCGAGATGGACCGGCCCGTCGAGCCGTTCGAGCGCCGGCAGCGGGGTCGCGACGACCGGCTTGCCCAGGGCGAGGTACTCGTAGGCCTTCTTCGGGTGCACGTAGTCGATCAGCCCGCCGAGCCGGTACGGGATGAGACAGGCGTCGCACGCCCGCAGGATCGCCGGCACCTCGGCGAACTCCACCGGATCCCGGAGCAGGACGTTGGCCAGTCCGGCCAGCGGCGCACGGCCGGCGGGCGTGGACGGGCCGACGATCAGGAACGTCCAGTCGGGGCGCAGCCTGGCCACCTCCGCCACGAGTTCGGCGTCGAACGCGCGGGTGTCGACCGCGCCGACGTACCCCAGCAGGGGGTGGGGCAGTTGCCGCGCCCACTGCGCGACCGGTCCGGACGGGCTGAACTGTTCGGGATCGCAGCCGTTGGGTAGCGACACGGGTGGGCGGCGGGCGGCGGGAAGCCGCTGTACCAGCGCCGGTGAGGAGGCCAGGACCAGGTCGGCGGCGCCGACCGCGCTGCGCATTCCACGGCGTACGTGCCACCGGTTCCACCAGCGGGTGAACGTCCAGTCGAGATCGGTGCCGTCGTAGATGACCGCTTCCCCGCCGAGGTGACGGGATGCGGTCACGGACAGGTCCTCGTCGATCCAGACCAGTCGTCGGCCGGGGAAGCGGTCCAGCCAGCGGCGTACCAGCAGGGCGCCGATCCGCCGGTTGATCCAGTTCACCGGCGGCAGTTGCCGACCGGCCGGCAGGACCGTCGGCGGGACCGCCCGCCACAGCGACGGCGCGATCTGGCGCACCGTGAACCGCCACCGGGGACGCTGACCCGGCGGCTCCACGAACAGCACCCGGCGGTCGGCGACCAGTTCCCGGGCCAGCGCGTGCTGGCGGTGCGCCTCGGTGCTCCAGTCGACCCCGCTGAGCATCACCACCCAGTCCCGCAGGTCGCCGCTGGGCAACGGGCCGGCATCGCCGCGCAGCGCGGCGAACAGGTCACGCAGGCCGAGCTGGCCACGGATCCGGAACACCCAGCGCAACTGGCGGTCGACGAGCGTGAGCGCCTGCAACAGGCGCAGCCGGTGCCGCGGTTGGGTCTGCGCCACGTACCGGACGAGTCCGCTGAGGTGGTGGCGGGACCGGGTGGCCGAGTCCAGCAGCCGGGTGGACGAGCCACGGTCGTGGTTGACCACGGCGTCCGGGGTCATCCACAGTTGCCAGCCGAGGGTGGCCAACCGGTGTGCCAGCCGTACGTCGTTGAAGTACAGGGGGAAGTCCTCGTCGAAGACCCGGTTCGGTTCGAGGGCCTCGCGGCGCAGCAGCAGACAGCTCGCCGCCGGCTGGGGCACCGTCCGGGGATGGTCGAAGTCCCCGTCCGCCAACTGGTACGCGAGCCAGGCTTCGCGAAGTCCCGGCAGCCAACGCAGCCCGGCGGCGAGGCCGAGCGCCGCCCGGAAGCTGAGCAGGCCGAGGTAGTGCGGTTCGATTTCGCCGAACTCGTCGAGGTACTGCGGGCCCACGCCACCGGCGGCCGGCCGCTGGCGGAGGAAGTCCACCAGGGTCGACACCGTCTCCGGTTGGCACCGTACGTCGCTGTTCAGCAGCAGGACCAAATCGGACCGTGAGTTCCGGTACGCCTGGTTGACCGCCTCCGCGTACCCGAGGTTGCGGTTGTTGCGAATCAGCCGTACGCCCGGGTACGCGGCCAGCATCTCCACCGAGCCGTCGGCCGAGCCGTTGTCGACCACCACCACCTCGTAGCGGAGCGCGTCGGTCATCGCGGCGGGCAGCGACTCCAGGCAGTTCCGCGTCTTGTCCCGGGTGTTCCAGCTCACCAGCAGCACCGACACGTCCGGCGGCGGGGTACGCGGCGGCGTGGGCCGGTCCGGCCGGTCCCCGGTACGGGCGGGTGGGATCCCCGCTGGTCCGGTCATGACGCTCCCCCGGTCTCCCGGCGTTTGGCCAGGACCCGCACGTAGTCGCCGAGCTGCGGGTGACTTGCCCGCAGTGACCCGGTGGTCCGCAGGCCGCGCCACTGGCTCGCCAGACCCCACCGGCTCAACCGGCGGCTGCGCCGCAGGTAGTGGGAGGCGAAGATGGTGTCGGACCGGACGATCTCGAATCCGGACTCGGTGACCAGTCGGCGCAGCGAATCTGGATCGAAGTGCCAGAGGTGGTAACGCGGGGCCAGGTCCACCCAGGAGGCGCCGTACCGGCTGGCGGCGGCGGAGATGATGTTGGGCACCTCCAGGGCCAGCCATCCGCCCGGTGCGAGCTTGTCGTGGGCGGCGCGCAGGAACTCGCGCGGATCCGTGACGTGCTCCAGCACGTGGAAGGCACACACCGCCTGCACGGGTTCCGCGAACACGGCGTCCTCGAACATCCCACGCTGTACGGGAACACCGAGCTGTTCGCGCGCGTACCGTGCGGCCACCTCCGACACCTCGACGCCCTGCACGGAGATGCCCCGGTCGCGGGCGGCCTTCAGGAAGAACCCGCCCGCCGGTCCGGCCTCGACCAGGGTGCCGGGCCGGGCCATCGCGAGCAGCCACTCCAGCCGCCGCGCGGCCTCGAACCGCCACTGCGGCGCCAACGCGAAGTACCGCCGGTACGACTCGCTCTCGTAGTAGGACTCGTCGTACAACTCGTCCGGCGGTGCGAGCCCGTCGGCGGTCCACTGGAACGCGCAGGACCGGCAGCGGCGCAGCAGGCCGCCGAGGGCGGGTTCGCTGCGCGTTTCGCCACACAGCGCGCACTGCTCGGTGGCGACGAGACTGGTCATGGGAAATCCTTCCGAATCGTGGCGTCCGCGGGGCTCCCACCAACGGGAGCCACCGGCCGCTTCGTCAGCAACATCGGGCCGTACGCCGACCATCGGCGCGACAGCCAGGCCCGCTCCGCGCCGCCGACCAACCCGGTCGCGCCGAGCACGACCGCGGCGACCAGCAGGACGGTGCCGCCCCGGAGCAGGACGGTCAGCGTCGCGCCGGACCGTCCGGGCAGGTCCGGGAGGTACGGCGCGACGAGGGCGCCGCAGACACCGGCCACCACCGCCGCGACGAGTCCGGGGCGTACGGCACGCAGCAGCCCGCCGATCGGCCGTCCGGTCGCCCGGTGGAACCGCAGACAGAAGTACCCGCTACTGAGCGTGATCGAGATCGCGGTCGAGAACGCCGCGCCGAGCGGGCCGCACAGGCGCAGCAGGAACGGCACCATCGCCAGGTTGAGCGCCAGCGCGGTGAGCAGGTACCAGGTCTCCCGGTCCGGCCGCCCCTCCACTCGGGTGACCAGGGTGGCGGCCCCGGCGGCGAGGCCGAGTGCGTAACTGGGGGCCAGGATCACGACGGTCGCCGCCGCCCACGGCACCGGCTCGCCGATCCACCCCCGGATCACCGGATCGGCGCAGACCATCAGTGCGGCGGCGCAGGGACCGGCGAACGCCACCACGTACCTGGTGGTGGTGAGGTAGAAGTTGTCGAGCCAGTCGCGCCCGTGCTTGGCCACACCGGTGACGGCGTACGGGAACAGGACGGTGAAGATCAGCTCAGGCGGCAGTCTCAGCAGGCTCAGCAGACGGCTGCCCAGGTCGAATCCGGCCACTGGCGCGGGGCCGTAGGATCCGCCCACGAACAGGCGGCCGGCCTCGGCGTTCACCACTCCGGAGGCGCGGGTCACCTGAACCGGCAGGCCGTACCCGGCGGCGGCGCGTACGTCGGACCGGCGGATGCCCCGGACCCGGGGGGTCAGCCATCCGATGCCCCGGTGCGCGGTCACCATCAGCACCACGGCCCGGACCGCGGCGGTGGCGGCGGTCGACGCGCCCAGCGCGGCCAGGCCACCGCCGAGCCGGATCACGAGCACCCCGAGGACCGCTCCGAGCAGGGCGGTCACCGCCGAGGTCCAGGCGATCGCGGCGTACCGTTGGGTACCGGCCAGCATCGACCGCCAGGGCAATGACACCTGGTCCAGCAGCACGCCCACCATGAGCCACAGCGCGCTGTTGCGGGCCTCGTGGACCAGCTCACCGACGTCGAACAGCCGGGCCAGCAGGGGCCAGCACACCAGCGTCCCGACGACGGCGAGCAGGCCGAGGGCCACCGAACACAGCAGACCCAGGCCGAGGGTGGCACGGGCCCGCCGGCGCCCCTCGTCGTCGTGCGCCCGGGCCACCTCCCGTACCTGTGCGGTGCCGAGCCCGAGGTCGGCCAGGGAGACGACGGCGGCCAGAACACCCAGCAGTGCCCAGACGCCGAACCCGCGGACCCCCAGGCCGTCGTACAGCACCGGCAGGGTCGCCAGGCTGGCCACCGCCACCACCGCCCGGGAGACGAACAGGCTGCCGGTGTTGTGGGCGATCCGCCGTCCGGCGGTGATCGGCGTGCTAGCCACGGGGGAACCCGCGCAGCATGTCGGCCAGGGTGAGCACGAGCAGGGTCAGGTCCAAGCGCAGCGAACGGTAGCTGAGGTAGAGCAGGTCGAACCGGAGCTTTTCCTCCGCCGTGGCCGCGTACCCGCCGGTGAGCTGGGCAACGCCGGTGAGGCCGGGTCGGATCAGGTGCCGGAGGTCGTAGTGGGGCAGCCGCTTGAACTCGTCGACGAACTCGGGCCGTTCCGGGCGGGGCCCGACGAGGCTCATGTCACCGCGCAGGACGTTCCACAACTGGGGCAGTTCGTCCAGACGGGAACGGCGCAGGGTCCGCCCTATCGAGGTCACCCGACGGTCGTTCGGTGTGGCCAGTTGCGGCCCGAGGCCATGCTCGGCGTCGGTCCGCATCGTACGGAACTTCACGATCCGGAACAGCCGACCGCCCTCGCCGACCCGGTACTGAAAGTAGAGTGCCGGCCCACGCATGCCCACCGCCGCCAGGATGAGCAGCATCACCGGCAGCAGCAGGGGCAGGCTCAGCAGCACCAACGCCACGTCCAGGGTCCGCTTCACCCGCCCGCAGGCGGGCCGGCCGGACGGCCACCGCACGTGTACCCAGAGCAGCCCACCGATCCGCCGCAGCCGGGCCGGTCGGAGCAGCCCGTAGGTCGGGCGCGCGAGCACCAGCAGGTCGACCTGCCGGGTCAGGCACGCGGCCATCAGCCGCGGGTCGACCGCGTCCAGCGGCTGTTTCATCAGCAGCATCTTTGGCCGGCAGAGCAGAAGCAGGGCATCCAGTTGCTCCACTCTGGGCGGTGCGGGCAGCCGCATCACGACCTCGAACTCCTCGTCCAGCCGGTCCGCCATGGGATGGGTGGCGGATTCCAACACGGCCACGCGAACCCGTCTCCGGCCCGGCGCGGAGACCCGGCCGCGGGAATCGGCGCCGTCGGTCGTCGGTGCGGAGCCGGACATACGCCTGCCCCGCCGGTGAGCGCCCACGAAGCGTCGGCCGGGCGCCTTGTGGACACCCGGAATCCGCTCGGCGTCGAGCATCCGGTCGACGCCCGGAACCTGGTCGAGGGCGGGCAACTCGTCGAGACCGGGCACCTCGTCGACGACCGAGGTCGCGGTCGTCCGGGTGGGCAGGGTGCCGGAAAGCTTTCTCATCGACGCCTCCTAAACAGGGCAGCCGGGGACAGCGGCAGGTAGCGGTCGGTCTGATCGAGCGGGAGCGGTGGGGCTCAGCGCGCGGAGGTACGCGGACCCTCGGCGCCCGGGTCACCCGCGCCCTTGACACCCGCCTCGACCGGACGGCGCCCGTCCGACGGAGCCGTGCCCTGCCACCAGGTTCCGGCCCGGTCGGGTGCCTGACCGGGTGCCTGGGCGGCCTCCGGCAACGGCAGCACCTCGCCCGCGGCACGCGACCTGACACCGATCCGTACGCCCACCCCGTAGCGGTACGCCAAACCGACGTCGCGACGCCCCACGTCGTTGAGCACGCAGCCCACGACCTGCGCGTGAACCGTCCGCAGTGCGGCTGACGCGGCCCGTACCTCTTCCTGCCCGGTCATGTTCGCCCGTGCCACCAGGATCACGCCGTCGGCCGCCTGGGCCACGACGGCGCCGTCGGTCAGCGGCAGCAGTGCCGGCGTGTCGATCACGATCAGGTCGAAGTTCCACCGCTCGCTCTCCAGGAGCGTGGCCATCTTGCCCGAGCCGAGCAGTTCGCTCGGGTTCGACGGAGTGGCACCGCAGGGCAGCACCCACAGGGGGTGCTTTCCCCACTGCTGTAGCGCGTCGGACACCTCGATCCGACCGGCGAGCACGTCGGACAGGCCGGTCCTGCCCGGCAACTTGAGGTAGTTCGCGATCCGGGGGCGGCGCAGGTCCGCCTCCAGGAGCAGGACCCGGGAGCCCGTCTCGGCGACCATGACGGCGAGGTTCGCGGCCGTGATCGACCTGCCCTCGCCGGGAATGGCACTCGTCACGGCCAGAATCCGCACCGAGGGATCGACGCAGCGCAGGTTCGTACGCAGTTGCCGGAACGATTCCGCCCCCGGCGTGGACCCGCCCCGCAGCAGCGCGGGTTTCCTGGCCATCGAGCCCTGGTGCGGGACGACCGCCAGGACCGGCGCACCGGTCGTCTCGAGCAACATCCCGGACGTCCTGACCGTCTTGTCCAGCGTCTCCCGGAGCATCGCCGCCGCCAGCCCCACCAACAGGCCCGCCAGCAGGCCGAGCCCGAGGTTGCGCAACGGTCGCGAGGTCACCGTGACCGGGGTCGGGCCGGCGATGACCTCCAGCTTCACCGCCGGGGAGTCGGCGCCCGGTGACCCTTCGAGGGTCTCGACGAGGGCCGTGAACTCACCGAGTACGGCATGGGCGAGCCGTTCCGACCGGGCCTGGTCCACGTCGGTGATGGTCACGGTCAACAGCACGGTGTCGCGTACCGCCTGGGCGGTGATCCGCTCCTGGATCTGCTGGACGGAGAGTCCCATCGGGTGCTCGCCGGCGACCATGCCAGCCAACCGGTCGCCCCGGACCAGGTCCACGTACGACTTGATCCGCTCCCGGGAGAAGGTGCTGCCCTGCATCACGTCGGTGGTGCCCTTGCCCGGGGTGGTGACGAAGAACGTCGTGGTGGTCACGTACTGGGGCACCTCCCTGGTGGTGACCACGCCCGCGATCCCCAGTCCGGAGATCACCGCCACCAGCACCAACCACCAGCTACGGCGTAACGCGCGCAGACTGCTGCCGCCATTCACCTTCTTGCCCCCGAACCCGATAAGCGAAGACTTTGATGTGTCGATTAGAGGGTAAAGTACGTTTGCGCGGAGATTCTCCGGAATGCCCCTACATGTCAGTAATCGACCGTAGCGGGGCATAGGGTGGCCGGACGGCCAGCCTGGTGCCAGCCGTCCGGGCTCGGATCCCGGGACGAGACCGGGTACCGGCGGTGCTCCTACCGAAGCAGTTCGGCGTCGTGGATGAGCAGCGCGACCTGGACGCGGTTGTTGAGCTCCAGCTTGGCCAGCAGCCGGGAGACGTGACCCTTCACCGTGGGCACGCTCATGCCCAGCGCGGCACCGATCTCCGCGTTCGACACCCCGCGCCCGAGCGCGACGGCCACCTCGTGCTCGCGGTCGGTGAGCGCGGCCAGGAGGGTACGGGCCCGGTCGCGCCGCGACCCCGCCGACGGGTCGGCGACGTGGTCGATGAGTTGCCGGATGACAGCCGGGGACAGGCTGGCCGCACCCGCCGCGACGGTGCGGACCGCGTCGATGATGTCGTGCGGCGGGGTGTCCTTGAGCAGGAAGCCGCTGGCCCCGCCGCGCAGCGCCGCCAGGACGTACTCGTCGGCGTTGAAGGTGGTCAGGACGATCACCTGCGGCGGCGACGGCCGGCCCCGGATGCGTTGGGTGGCAGTCAGGCCGTCGACCCTGGGCATCCGGATGTCCATCAGGATCACGTCCGGCCAGTGGGCGTCGACCAGCAACACCGCCCCGGCGCCGTCGCCGGCCTCGGCGACCACCTCGATGTCCGGCGAGCCGCCCAGCAGGATCCGGAGCCCCGCCCGTACCAGTGGGTCGTCGTCGACGATCGCCAGCCGAATCGGCCGGTCCCGCCTCAGGCCGGCCACGGCAGCCATGCCCGGAGCCGGAACGTGTCGCGGTCGACGCCGTACTCCACCCGGCCGCCCGCCAGCGCGACCCGCTCACCCAGGCCGACGAGCCCCATCCCCGCCCCCGGTATGGCCGGCCGCCCGGACGGACCGGCGCAGGGGTTCGTGATCGTGATCCGCAACTCCTCACCGGCGGTCCCGGCTACCTGCACCTCGACCGCCGCTCCGGGCGCGTGCTTCCGGGCGTTGGTCAGCCCCTCCTGCACGAACCGGTACGCCGTACGGCCGAGGACCATGGACGGTCCGACCGGGGTCACCCGGCAGGAGTAGTGGATCGTCATCCCCGTCACGCGTCCGCTCTCCACCAGGTCGGGTAGGTCGGCGAGGCCGGGCTGCGGCGGCTCGGGCCGTCCCGCCGCGCCCTCCCGGAGCACCCCGACGACGGTCCGCAACTCCTGCAGCGCCTCGTGCGCGCTGGCCCGGATCGCCCCCGCGGCGAGGGCCACCTCCTCCGGCCTCGCGTCCGTACGTACCTCCAGGGCCCCGGCGTGCAGGCTGACCAGTGACATCCGGTGGGCGAGGACGTCGTGCATCTCACGGGCGATCCGGGCCCGTTCGGTCAGCCGCGCCTGCTCGACGCGCAGGTGCTGTTCGGCCCCCACGCGGGACGCGTGCTCGCGCAACGACCGGGTCAGCCCCCGGTACGCCTGCACGAACAGCCCCCAGCCCGCGGCGGCGACGCTGATCACCACCCGCATCACGATGTCGACCCACAACGGGTACGGAGGATGGTCCTGCAACAGGAAGTACGCCACACCGGTGAGGACGTTCACGGCGCCGAGCAGGAACACCACCCGTGCCCGGCATCGGATCGCGACAGTGAACAGCGCGACGGTGATCGCACCGGTGGCCATGACGGACACCGCGCCGAACGGCAGGAGCACCAGCGCGAGCCCGAGCGGCCAGCGTCGACGTACCGCCAGGGCGAACGCGCACAGCGTGCCGATCCCGACGTCGACCGGCCAGGGCAGGGCCGCCCCGGGTGCCGTCGCGTCGCCCAGTGGCACCATCAGCGCGCCGTAGCCGCAGGCCAGCCCGATCGCGATGGCGTCGGCCAGCCGATCGCGTCGCGCCGATCGGCTGCCGCCCGCGGACTCGGGCACGAGCAGGGCGAAGAGCAGGGCCGACATGTGCGCAGCCTACGAGGTCGAATCACCGGGCGGGACCTACCAAAGTCGTGGTCGGACCCGATCCGGTGCAGGGTGCCCGACCCGACCCCCGGCCGATGCGTGGGGGACTCCGCCGGGCCACCCTCGGCCCATGACACGAAGAGAACTGTGGCGGATGGCCACGGTGGTGGCCGCCGGGACGGCCTGGGGCATCGCGGCGGCCCGGTGGACACCGCGCGGGCCGCTGACCAACACCCAGGCGCTGTGGTCGGTCGGGATCAGCGTCGCGGTCGGGCTGGCCGCCGGCTGGTGGAGCCGTTCGCGGTGGGCGATGCTCGCCGCCACCGCGACCTTCGTGGTGGCACTGGAACTGACCCGGATCGGGGTACGGGGGCCGTCCGTGGACGCACCACACGCGAGCCCGTTCGGCATCATCGCCCTGCTCGCCGGTCGGGGTGTGCACGGTGTGCTGTCGGTCCTGCCGCTCGTGCTCGGCGCCGCCTACGGGGCGGGCCTCGCCCGCCGTCGCCGGCAGGTGCCGGTCGGGGCAGCCCACCCGCGCCGCAGGGGGACCCGGATCCGCCGGGCCGGTACCGCCGTGCTGACCGCTGCCCTGGTCGCGGCCACGGTGGCCGTGTCCGTGCCGGCCCGGACGGCGCCGATACCGGGTCCGGGCGGCGTCGCCGAACTGGCCCTCGTCGATGTGGGTCCGTACCGGCTCGGGATGATGATCCGTGGGGTCGACGCCGGGGCGCCGGTGCTGCTGTTCGTCCCCGGCGCGCCGGGCGGCACCGAGATCGGTTCGATGCGCCTGCATCTCGGCGCACTGGAACGGCGCTTCGTGGTGGTCACCCTGGACCGGCGAGGCGGCGGCTCCTCCTACCCGGCGCTGGAACCCACCGGTACGGTCACCCTGGACGGGGCGGTCACCGACACCCTCGCCGTCACCGACTACCTGCGGGACCGGTTCGGTCAGGACAGGATCTACCTGCTGGGACACTCCGGCGGTTCGATCATCAGCGTGCTCGCGGTGCAGCGCCGGCCGGACAAGTACCACGCGTACATCGGCACCGGTCAGGCGGTCGACCTCGCGACCAGCGACCGGCTGTTCTACGACGACATCCTCGTCTGGGCGCGCGAGACGGGCCACGACGCCCTCACCCGGCAACTCACCGACCAGGGTCCACCGCCGTACGAGGACGTGTACCTCTACGAACCGATCATGACGTACGCACCACGGGCGTACGACTACGACCACGGCCCCAACGCGAAGGGCGCCACCGGTTTCGGCCTCGACGTCCCCGAGTACACGCTGCTGCAGAAGATCCACATGATGAACGGGGTCCTCGACACCTGGAATGCCCTGTACCCCCGGATGCAGCACGTCGACCTGCGCCGCGACGTACCGCGACTCGACGTACCGGTGTACTTCGTGCAGGGCGGGCACGAGATGCGCGGCCTGGCGACGGTCTTCGACCAGTGGTACGAGCGGCTGCGGGCGCCGCGAAAGCACCTGGACGTCTTCGAGACGGCCGGGCACCGGGCCATGTTCGAGCAGCCGGACCGCTTGGCCGCGGTGATGGACCGGGTACTGACCGGACAGTGACGCGCGTACCGGTCGCCGACGTGGGGAGATCCTCTCGTGGCCTCAGTGCCTCGGGGGATGCTCGTGAACCGGGCACGCCGCGGTCAGCTGGCATCGGGGGCCGGTGCCGTGCAGCCGTCCGGGGTACACATGCCCTCGGTGCCGCCGACGACCGGCACCGGCTGCGGCGTGGGATGGCTCCCGTCCCACGCCTTGCCGATCACCGACAGCAGATCGTCGGTACCGATGGCCCCGGGTACGGCGACACGGCCGTCGAACACGAGGAACGGCGCCCCGCTGGCACCCAGTCGCTCGGCCTGTCGCTGGTCGGCCGCCACCCTGCCCCGGTAGCGGCGGTCACGCAGTGCCTCGGCCGCCTCGGCCCGGTCCAGGCCCACCTCGGCGGCGAAGTCGAGGACCTCGTGCACGGTCCACAGCTTGCGGGCCTGGCCGAAGTGCGCGCGGAACATCGCCGTCCAGACCTCGTTGCCCCGGCCCCGTTCGGTGGCGTACGCGAGCAGCTCGTGGGCCAGGTCGGTCGGGCCGAGCGTACGTTCGACCGCCCGGTAGGGCGTCAGTCCCTCCGCCTCGGCGGCCCGTTCGATCGGCCGCAGGACCCGGTCGACCGTCGTCGGGGGTGCCCCGACCATCTCGATCAACTTCCGTTGGCTGACGCCCTCGCGCGGCAGGTCGGGATGCAACTGGATGGACCGGTGGACCACCTGCACCCGGTCGCCGTACGGAAACCGGTCCAGGGCCAGGTGCAGCCGGTGGTCCATCAGCCCGCAGTACGGGCAGACGATGTCCGACCAGAATTCGATCTTCATGACGCCCCTCCTCCATTCATTTCTTACTTCCTGTTCGTAGCCCCATCATGCATTAGTATCGGAGAGCCACAAAAGGCACATTCATGTGCGTAGCAACCGACTGACGAACAGGCGGCGACCATGGGCGCGGGGGAACTCCGGCGGCGACGTACCAACGTCCGGGCGAACGTGCGGGCCGTTCCGGGGCCCTGTGCGCACTGGAACGACGAGGACGCCGACTTCATCCGTGAGGTCCTGGACCTCGTCGGCGACAAGTGGAGCGTGCTGATCATCGGCACCCTCGCCGACGGCCCCACCCGCTACTCGGACCTCGCCGACGCGATCCCCGGCATCTCCCAGCGCATGCTCACGCTGACCCTGAAACACCTGCAGCGGACCGGGCTGGTCAACCGGACCTCCTACCCCGAGGTTCCGCCACGGGTCGAGTACGCCCTCACCGAACTCGGCACCTCGTTGCTCTCCACCGTGCTGGCGCTGGCCGCCTGGTCCGCCGACCACCACGCCGAAATCCGCCGCCACCAGACCGCGTACGACAAGACGGCCGCGACACAGCGGTAGGCCCCCGACCGGTGCTGCTCAGCCTGGCGGGATGATCCGTACCGCCGGCCATCGCTGCGCGGGACGATGGCGGGCCAGCCTGGCACGGGAGACCTCCAGGCTGACCCGTCGAGGATTGCGCCGCCACACACCTGCCAGCAGATCGGACAGCCCGACCGGGGCGCAGACCTCGATCGCCTCCGCAGCGACCAGACGAACCGCTACCGAGGTGGCGGTCTCGGGCCAGGTGCCGACCGCATCGGCGATGTTCCGGAACGGGCTGACCGGATCACCGCCGAACTTCCGGCTGTACCAGGTGTGGACGGCGGCCTGGTTGCGGGCTTCCCACGGCACCTGCGGCCAGGCACGACGCAGTTCGCCGGTCGCATGGTCGTCGCCCTCGCGGCCGAGGTTGCCGGGGTCGAAGTATGCGACGTCCAGGTCCCGTACCTGCTCCGGACGGAAGCCCGAGCCATAACACTCGCCCCAGACGAGGTCACGGATCGTGCCCGCTCCGACCCACGCGTCCGGCAGCCCGCTCCCGCGAACCGTCACGAGGACTCGCATCAGCCAGTCACACGACCGGACGAGGTCACGCAGTTGATCCTCGTCCGCCGGACGGGTCAGCATCTCCGTACCGTATCGGCACCGCCCGCCACCACGACGTCCCGGCGCGGGCGGACCCCGTCGAAAACCGGTTGCCGCGCGCGGCCGACTCGGGGACCGTGGTGGGCATGACGTTCTGACGGACAGCACCCAGTGATTCCGAGGCCCCACCGCGCCGGCCCGCGCCGTGATGCCGTCCGCCCACACCCTTTTTCAGTGAAGAGAGCGTCTGTGTCCGCGTCACCCTCCCGGCAGGGGTCCCTGCCGCCGTCGACCCCGGCCACGGGTTCGGCCACCGTAACCGTGTTCGCGTCGTCCACGAGTTGGATCGAGTCCGATGCCGTCGCACAGTGCCACCAGGTGGCCGCCTTCGACGGAATGATCCACGTCGCCGCCATGCCGGACCTGCACCCCGGCAAGGGCGCCCCGATCGGCGCCGCCATGGCGTCGACCGTGCTGTACCCGTTCCTGGTCGGATCCGACATCGGGTGCGGCATCGCCGTGTTCCCGATCAGGCTCAAGCGTGCCGTACCGGCGAAGCTCGCCGCCCGGTTCCCCGACCTGGACCGGGCGCTGGACCCCGAGGCCGACGCCGACGATCCGGCCTGGTCCGTTGTCCGGGGTGACATCCCCTCCGGTCACGTCGAGGGTCTCGGCACGGTCGGCCGGGGCAACCACTTCGTCGAACTGGCCCGGATCGGGACCGTCTTCGAGCCGGACCACGCGGACCGTCTCGGCCTCACCGCCGACGACCTGGTCCTCATCGTCCACAGCGGATCCCGGGGACTGGGCGAGCAGATCCTGCGCGCACACACCTCGGTCCACGGTGCCGGTCCCGCCCCCGATCCCGCCACCTACCTGGCGATGCACGACGACGCCGTACGCTGGGGCGCGCTCAACCGGCGGCTGATGGCCGCCCGGGTCGCCCACGCCCTGGGTGCCGAGCCGACCGAGCCGATCGTCGACCAGTGCCACAACCTGGTCGAGCACCGCGACGGGGTCTACCTGCACCGCAAGGGTGCGGCACCGGGTGACGGCCGGGACGTGCTGATCGCCGGTACCCGGGGCACCCCCTCGTACCTCGTGGCCGCCCATGCCGGGCCGGAGGCGAACCATTCGGTGGCGCACGGCGCCGGCCGCAAGATGTCGCGGGCCGACGCCCTGCGTCGCGGCCGGGCCAAGCACACGGTCGAGGAGCTGCGGCGTACGCCGGTGGGATCGCTGGTGGTGTGCGGGGACCGCCAACTGCTCTTCGAGGAGGCACCGACGGCGTACAAGCGGATCGAGCAGGTGATCGCCGACCTCGTCGACCACGACCTGGCCACGCCGGTGGCGACCACGGTTCCCCTGGTCACGTACAAGACGCCGGACCTCGGGTCCACGACCCGCCGCGACCGTCGGGACCACCGACGCGGAGGTGGCCGGTCGTGAGCGTCCACCTGCTGCTGTCCGCCGGACGTGGTCCGCAGGAGTGTGCCTGGGCCCTGGGCCGGTTACTGCGCCGGCTGGAATCCGACGCCACCCGGCAGAACCTGGAGGTCCGTCGGATCGAGGTCGTACCCGGCGACCGGCCCGACACGTACCAGTCGGTCCTGGTCCGGATCGCCGGGGCCGGCGCCGAGGCGTTCGCCGCCGCCTGGACCGGCACCCTGTGCTGGCAGGCTCCCAGCCCCTACCGGACCAGCACCGGCCGCAAGAACTGGTACGTCACCGCCCAACCGTGCCGGGTCGACACCCCGCACACGACGTTCACCGAGGCGGATGTCGACATCGTCGCCTGCCGTACCGGCGGCCCCGGCGGGCAGCACCGGAACAAGGCCAGTACGGCGGTACGGGCGATCCACCGCCCCTCGGGCATCGTCGTGGTGGTCGACACCGAACGGCAGTTCAGCCTCAACCGGCGTACCGCCATCCGGTTGTTGCGGGAGCGGATCGAGCACGGCGACGAGCTGGCGGAACGCGCGGTCACCTCCGCCCGCTGGCGCATCCACGACGGGCTCGTACGCGGCAACCCCGCCCGCGTCGAACGTCCCGGACCCGGCGGCTAGGTCCGGGATGCGTCCACAGCCGGCCGGCAGTCCGATCATCTCGCCGCAGCCGGCACCGGGCCGGGTCACCCTGCGGGGGCTGCGTTTCCGTGGCCGGAGCATCGACGTCGAGTCCGCGCCCGGCCACGTCTCGGTCACGGTGGACGGCCAGCCGTGACGGTCACCGATGGCAGCGCGGTGGTGCCGTCCTGAGCCGGGTGAAGGATCCGTGGTGCAGCGGACGCTCGTGGCGGATGCCCCGGCAGAGTGCCGGGTCATCCGCCACGCGGAGGTCCTATCCCGCGACGCGTGTCAGTCGTTCTGCTCGACGTGCAGCTCCCAGGTACGCAGCGTCCCGGTCAGCGCACTGTTGCTCGCGAAGTCGAACAGCCGCCACTGGACGGTCACCACGTGCGGGCCGGGTCCGGTCACTGTCGCGCACGCCTGCAGGGCGTCGGACTGTCCGGCGTCGGTGGTGAAGACGACCGCGCCCGGCGGTAGCGGCGCTCCGTTCACCAGGATGCGGACCTGCAGCGCGTCGACGACGGGGGCCAGGACGTTGGGCTGGCCGGTCAGCAGCGCCTCGCCGGTGAAGGTCACGATCACCTGGTCGGTGCTGGCGGCAGCCGCCGGCCCGGCGACCGCGATGGACGCGTCCGTCAGCGGTACGAAGACGCCGCCGGTCTCGCCGATCGTCGTGGGTGCGATCTTGGTCAACACCGCGGCGCGTAGCTGCGTCTTGCCCTCGCACCGGTAGACGTCCCCGGGCTCCAGAAGGGCCTGATCGGCGACCGCCCCGACCGGCCCGACCGCCGCGTCCGCGCGGCCCACCACCATCGACGCGAGCACCAGCGCCGCCAACGCCGGAACCACCAGCAGCCTGCGCTTTCCCGATATCCTCATGACGTCTGCTCCCTGTCTCCCGAGCCGCGCTCTGCGGCCCGGGGCGACAGTCGCACCGGGTGGTCAGGGTGGCGTCAGGGTCGCCTCAGCGTCGCCGTCCCGGCGTCGAAGCAGCGGCGCCCTCATCCAGGTCGCCGGCGATCGACGCCGGGGCACGCATGCGCCAGGCATCGGTGACGAGTTCCGTCAGGCGGTCGACGTCCACCCGCACCAGCCGCAGCATCACCAGGGGCAGACCGTCGTACCCGGGTGTGGTGAAGAAGATCTCGGGCTCGCCGAGGAGCAACGCCTGCTTCTCCGCTTCGTCGCCGACGTACAGCACGGCGACGTCGGTACGGATCACGCGTGGCTTGCCGGGTATGCGCTCGGGGTAGGACCAGACGAAACCCTGGTTGGCGACCCGGAAGTCGAAACCGGCGCTGTCGATCTCGACCACCTGCGGCAGCGCCAGCGCCAGCCGACGGACATCGTCGGCGTCAGCCATCGGACCCGCTCCGCAACACCGCCACCTGCACCCGCACAGGCTAACCGATGCGTCGGACAAGATCGGAGACGCGAGTGCCGGGGCGCCTACCTCCGACGGGTCACCCGCCTGCCGTGATCTTGTCGAAGTCGATGACCTCGCTCGCGGCGGGCGCCTTGATCTCGAAGGTCGATCCGTATCCGCTGAACACGACCTGACTCGTGGACCCGGCGCTCCCCAGGAGCAGCGGGTACGGCTCGCCGGTCGCCGCCACGTACAGGATCTGGTCGGAGCCGTCGATGAGCGCGATCGCCGGTCCGGCGTCGATGGTCTTGATCTCGCCCTTGGTGACCGCTCCGTCGGGCTTGATCAGCTCGCTGATCTTGGCGGTCTTGAAAACCTCGCCGAGGGTCGGATCGTCCGGCTTGATCTTCACCCACCTGTCCCCCAGCAGCGGGGCGATGGCCGGACCCTGCGGGCCACCGTTCTCGGTCCAGAACTGGGCGTTTGCCTTGAAGTACGGCTGGCCGGCGACCCGGAGCAGGTGGATGGTGCTGCCGCCGGTGCCGATCGAGCCGACGAGGTCCTCGCCGTTGAAGGTCAGGTCGACGGCCAGCGTGTCACCGTCGCTCTCGGACTCCCCCTTGACCTGGAACGATCCCGCCTTTTCCGCAGCGGCGACCGCCTTCGTCCTGATCTCGTCCGCCGTCAGCGCCGCGACGCCGTTGCCGTCGGGCACGGTGGTGGCAGCGGCAGCCGGCGCGGCCTGGGAGCCGCTGTCGGCCTGTCCGCCGCAGCCGGCGAGCAACGTGCCGGCGATGGCGATGGGCACGAGTACGCGAGCTACACGCATGGTTGAGCCTTCCTTCGTTCGCGACCCCCCAAGATCGGAACGGCCGCGCGAAGCATAAACAGGCCCTCGCCCAGGTCAGAGGGCGGGATGTCGATCAAGGGCGGGGAGGGTCCGGTCCGGGTCGGCGCAGGCGTCGGCGAGCAGTTCGACGTACTCGGCCACCCATCGACGGGCGGTCTCGTCGGTGAGCCGGTCCAACGGGTACTCCAGATAGCCGTCGAGCCGGTCCGGGTGGGGCACCAGACCGAACATCAGCGCACCCCGCTCGGCGTCGGTCGGCACGTCCCGCACCCGTACGGTCAGGTCCGGCAGTTCGAGTCGCATGTCCAGGGTGTTCTGGAACGCGAAGCTCACCATCACCCCGGACGGCATCCCGCCGCCTGCCGGCCCGAGGAACTGCCCGTAGATCCAGGCGGTGGGCAGCAGGTTGTCGATGCCGGCGAAGAGGCCGGCGGCGGTCTGGTCGACGAGTTCGGCGAACGTCGCGGCGGCGGCCGTACGGATCCGCAGCGGCAGTGCCGTGGTCATCACGGCGATTGCCTCCTCGTACAACCGGGGTGAGCGGTTGGCGTGCGGCACCGAGAGTGTCACGTCGGGTTGCCCGCTGAGCCGGGCGAGCAGGACCGCCATCGCGGCGGCCGTGACCGCGTTCACGGTGGCGCCCCGGGCGCGGGCGAGCGCCTGCGCGGCGAGGCGTACCCGGTCCGGGATCTCGAACCGGTGGGTGGCGGCCCGACCGGTGGGGCGGTCCGGGGCGGGGCCGTCGAACGGCAGGTCCAGGGTGAGCGGTCCGTCACCGAGGTGCTCCGCCCAGTGGGTGAGTCGTCTGCGCCGGGTCGGCTCGTCCCACTGGTCGCGCTGCCAGCGGGCGTATCCGGTGCACTGCGCGGCGGGCGGCCCGAAGTCGGCGGTACCCCCGGTGTGGGCGCTGCGGTAGCCGGCGGCCAGGTCGCGCAGCAGCACCGAGATGGCCCAGCCGTCGCAGGCGATGTGGTGCACGACCAGGACCAGCCAGGACTCGTTCCGGTCGAGGCGGATCAGGGCGTACCGGACCGGTGCCTCGTCGGCCAGCGCGAACGCCGGCTCCACCACCGCCCGGCACGCCGCCTCGGCCCGCGTCCGGGCCTCGTCGGCCGGAAGCGCGGTCAGGTCGACGACCGGGAGGGGAACCGGCCGGTGGGCGAGGATCCGTTGGATCCGGGTGTCGCCGTCGCGTCCCAACCGGGCCCGCAACGCGTGGTGCCGGGCGAGCAGCCCGTCGACGGCGGCGTCGAGCGCGGCGACGTCCAGGTCCCCGACCAGTTCCAGGCGCAGCCCGACGTTCCAGCCGCTGGAGTTCCCGGTCCGTTCGACGTTCTCCATCATCCGGTTCTGCTGGGCCGAGAGCGGCGCCCGCGTCACCTCACGCTCGTCGGTCGGTCCGGCCAGCCACCGCAACAGCTCGCCCTTGTACGACCGCAGCCCCGCCACCAGTTCCGGGGTCAGGACCGCCGCCGGGGCGTCGTAACGCAGTGTCCCGTCGACACCGGTGAGCCGTACGTCGGCGACGGAGACGTACTCCAGCACCTCCTCGAAGGTCACAGCGTGCCCCGTACCCGCCCGGGGTGGGCCGGACCGTCGGTGGTGGACTGCCGGCGCAGCCGTTCGACCATGGCGGCCACGGTCGGGGCACGGAAGAACTCCAGTGCCGGATACTCGACGCCGGTCGTCTCGCGTACCCGGTTGAGCAGGCGCAGGGCGTTGATCGAGTGCCCGCCGAGGGTGAAGAACGAGGACTCCTCCTCGATCTGCTCGGGTTCCCGGTCGAGTTCGGCGGCCCAGAGCGCCCGTACCGTCTGCTCGGTGTCGCCGACCTGCGGCGCGGCGACCGGCGGGGGCGGCGGGGGTGCGGGCGGCGGAGGAGGTGCGGCGGCCGGCAGGTTGGGGTCGGGCATGCCGGTACGGATCGTCGGCTCCGGCAGGCTCGCCCGGTCGAACTTGTTGTTGCCGGTCTGCGGCAGCACCGGCAGCAGTGCCCACACCCGTGGGATCAGCACGTCGGGCAGCACCCGGGCCATCGACGCCACCAGCCGGTCGGCGATCTCGTCGTGCGGTACGCCCGGCGCGGGCACCACGTAGCCGGCGAGGTACGCGTCCCCGTTGTGGTCCCGCCGGGCCACCACGATGCCGTCGGCGACCAGATCCAACCCCCGCAGTACGGCCGACGCCTCCCCCGGCTCGACCCGGTTACCCCGGATCTTGACCTGGTCGTCGGCCCGCCCGAGGAAAACGAGCACCCCGTCGGTGGTCCACCGGACCAGGTCACCGGTGCGGTAGAAGCGGGCACCGGGCCCACCGCCCGGGTCGTCCACGAACCGTTCCGCGGTCAGCTCGGGCCGGTTCAGGTACCCGCGCCCCACCCCGGCACCACCGATGAGCAACTCCCCCACCGCACCGAGCGGTGCCAGGTTGTCCCACTGGTCGCGTACCTCGACGTGGATGTTGTCCAGGGGACGGCCGATCGGGATCGGGCCGGCGGGTGCTCTCGACGCGTCCGCCACCACGTCCACCACCACGACAACCGTCGTCTCGGTCGGCCCGTAGATGTTGTGCAGCACGTACGGCAGGTCGGGGTGCGGGCGTACCCGGAGCTGCTGGCCGCCGACGGCCAGGTGGCGCAGGCGTGGCTGGGCCGCGACGGGCAGCGAGAGCAGCCCCTCCCCGATCGGTGTCGGCAGCATCGCCACGGTCACCCCGGCGGTACGCATCCAGCGGGCGAGCGCCATCGAGTCCAGGCGTACCGCGTCGTCGGCGATCGCCAGGCTGGCGCCGGCCATGAACGTCGGCCAGATCTCCAGCATGGAGGCGTCGAAACTCTGGCCACAGACGGCGGCACTCCGGTCGGCGGCGGTCAGCTCCAGCTTGTCGTGGTACCACCGGCACAGGTTCAGCACGCTGCGGTGGGTGATGACCGCGCCCTTCGGCCTGCCGGTCGAACCGGACGTGTAGATCACGTAACACGGTGCGTCCGGGTCGTCCGCCACCCGCGCCAGGCTGCCGCGCACGGCGGACTCGTCGACCTCGGCGTCGAGAAACAGCGGGCGGACCCCGTCGGGCAGGTCCGGTGGCTCGTCGCCCTCGGTGGTCAGGACCACCCGGGCCCCGCTGTCGGAGATCATGAAGTGCACCTGCCGGTTGTTGAGCAGCGGATCCATCGGCAGGTACGCCGCACCCGTACGCAGCACCGCGAGCGTGGCCACGATGAACTCCGGTGACCGGGGCAGCCACAACGCCACGATCTCGCCGGCTCCGACACCGAGGCGGGCCAACCTGTCCGCGAGCGCCGCGGCCCGCTCGTCGAGCTGCCGGTACGTCAGCACGCTGCCGCCGCCGATCACCGCCACGCTCTGCGGTGTCCGCTGCGCCCAGTGCCGTACCGCGTCGTGCAGGCAGCCCTGCGGCAGTTCGCGGCGCCGGCCGGTACCCCAGCGGGTGAGCTTGTCGCGGTCCGCGTCGAGGACGCCAACCAACGCCGAGATCGGCGTACGGGAATCGCGGGCGGCCGACTCCAGGGTCGCGACCAGGTACGCGAGCCACCGTTCCACGCTGCTGGGATCGAACAGGTCGGTGTTGTACTCCAGCCGGCAGTTGATCCCGTCGGCGTGGTTGGTCACGTAGAGGCTCAGGTCGGCCAACGCGCGCTCGGCCCGGTGCTCCAGCGTGCGGGCGCTCACACCGGGCAGGTCGAACCCGAACGCGTCGTCGTTCTCAAACTCGATCATCGTTTGGAAGATCGGGTTCCGGCCGGTGTCCCGTACCGGGCGCACCGCGCGTGCCACCGCGTCGAGCGGGACGTGCGCGTGGTCGTACCCGTCCAGCGCGGTCCCGCGTACCCGCCCGAGCAGGTCGGCGAAGGTCGGGTCGCCGGAGAGGTCCAGCCGCAGCGCGATCGTGTTGAGGAAGAACCCGACCACCTGCTCGGCGCCGGCCGGCCGGTCCGACACCGGCGTACCCACGATCAGATCGTCGGTACGGGTGAACCGGCGCAGCGTGGCGGCGTACCCGGCCAGCATGGTCATGAACAGGGTGGCCCGGTGTTCGGCGCCGAGCCGCCGCAGCCGCTCGGACAGCTCCGGGTCGAGCCTGCGCCGGACCGACCCTCCGTTGCCGGTCTGGACGGTCGGGCGCGGGCGGTCCGTCGGCAGGTCCAGCACCGGCAGGTCCCCGGCCAGCCGCTCCCTCCAGTGGTCCAGGTCCGAGCCGTTGCCGTGGGTGTGATCGTCGTCGGCTGCCTCCCGGCGGGCCAGGTCCAGGCAGTCCACCGGCACGTCCGGCAGGTTGGCCGGCTCCCCGGCCAGTTCCGACCGGTACAGCGCGGACAGGTCCCGGGCCAGAACGGTCGCGGAGGTCGCGTCGACCACTATGTGGTGGAACGAGAGGACCAGCACGTGTCGCTCGTCCGACCAGCGCAGCAGCCGGCTCACGAACAGCGGGCCGGTGGCCAGGTCGAACGCGCGCCGGCTCTCGGCGGCCAGCGCCGACCGTACGACCTCGTCCTCGTCCCGGCCGGGGTGTTCCTCGACCGCGAAATCCACGGTGCCCCGCCCGAGCACGATCTGCACGGGATCGCCGTCCCGCTCGCGGAACACCGTACGCAGTGCGCCGTGCCGGGCCACCAACCGGACGAGTGCGGCGTGCAGGGCCGGCACGTCCAGCCGCCCGTCGAGGCGTACGGCCGTCGGCTCGTTGTAGGCGCCCTGACCCGGATTCAACCGTTCGAGGAACCACATCCGCGACTGACCCCGCGACAGCGGCCCCGACCGGTCCGGGCCGACCTCCGGGTCCGGCCTCGTGAACCGGTCGTGCACCGACACCGACGCCGACGCCGTTACCCCGGCCGGCGCGGGCGCACCGACGGCCGCTGTCGCGGACGCGTCGACGGCCGCTGTCACGGGTGCGTCGACTGCTGTCGCGGGCGCCATGACGGGAGCGGGGGCGGTCCGCGCGCGATCGGTTGCGTGGTAGCGGGCGCGCAGGCGGTCGAGTTGCGGCAGCCCCGCCCGCAACTGCTCGGGCCGCACCCCGAAGTCGACCAGCGCGGCCACCTCGTCGACGCCCGCCGCCGCGAGCGCGTCGATCAGACCCGCGCCCTCCTCCGGCGAGCCGATCAGCGCCCGGGACTCGCAGTACCGGTCGTAGGCGCGCCGGAACACGTAGTCGAGGTCCTCCTCGCGGGCGCCGTCGAGGTCGACCTGGAAGCCGAGGCTGTTGGTCATCTGCCCGAACAGCGACAGGGAGGAGCGCATGTACGCCCGCAGCGGCGCGTACGCCTCGGACCGGGCCCGCCGCGACTCCTCGCCGAGGTAGGTGTGCACGAGCACGACCACCCGGCCGCCCTGCGGGTCGAGCCCCTGTGCGGCGCGGGTCTTGCGGTACCGCACGATGTTGTCGGCCAACTGCTCCACCGACTGGCTCATCAGGTTCGTGACGATGCCGAGGTCGTGCTCGGCCGCGCGCCGGTACGACTCCGGGTTGCCGACAACCGCGACGAACATCGGTGGCACCGCCTGTACGGGGCGGGGCAGGGTGCGTACCTCGATGGTCTCGCCGGTGCCCGACCGGCGCCGCACCGACTCACCCCGCCAGAGACGTCGTACCTGGTCGAGGTGGCCGTACATCACCTCTCGGTGCGGTCCGAAGTTTTCCGGGGCGAGGACGAAGTCGCCCGCGTGCCAGCCCGGCGCACACCCGATCCCGACCCGCCCGCCGGACAGCCGGTCCACCATGGACCACTCCTCGGCGACCCGGATCGGGTCGTGCAGCGGCAGGACCACCGATCCCGCGTGCAGCCGGATCCGGCTCGTCTCCCGTGCCAGCGCGCTGGCGAGCACTACCGGGTTGGGGAACACCCCGCCGAAGGAGTGGAAGTGCCGCTCGGGTATCCACACGGCGTGGAACCCGTGCTCGTCCGCGAACCGGGCGGTCTCGATGATCGACTCGTACGGGTCGCCCCGGTCCCCGTCCTCCGCTCCCCCATCCTGCGGGTAGTCCCCGAAGAAGTACACGCTGAAATCCGGCGCCGCCCGTGCGACGGGTACGGCCGCCCGTACAACAGGCTCGACCTCCGGCATCGACGGCTCGGCCGCCGGCACAACCGGTTCGGCCGGCGGCACGCGTCGGGTGGACACGGCCGGCACCGGCGCGGACGCGGGTACGGCAACGGCCGGTGGACGGGTGAGGAAACCGGCCGCGCGCATCTCCCGGAGCGAGCGCTGCACCGCGTCGATGACGGTGTCGACGTCGTTGTCGGTGTGTTCGGTGGAGAGGAAGAAGTTGCGCCACTCCCAGACGTACACGCCCTTGAGCAGGAGGTGGTGGTAGAGCAGTTCGAGGTCGGCCCGGTGCTCGAAACGGAACTGCGAGCCGAAGTGGCCGAGGCGGACCGGGTACTCCTCCTCCTCGAAGAACGCGTTCAGCGTGCCGACCAGGCGGTTGGTCCGACCGTTGAGGTCGTGCTGGAGGTGCGGGCTCTGCTCCTTGAGCCGGGTCAGTACGGCACGGGCGGCCACCATGGACACCGGATGCTGGATGTAGGTGCCGCCGAAGAACGTCGTCTCGCGCTCGGGGCGACTGTTGTCGCCGTACCGCCAGAAGCCGCCGTCGACGCCGTCCATGATCTCGGCGCGGCCGGCGATCGCCCCGATCGGGAAGCCGCCGCCGAGCAGTTTGCCGTACGTGGCGAGGTCCGGGGTCACGCCGAACAGACCCTGGGCGCCGCGCGGGTGCGGCCGGAACCCGGTCAGCATCTCGTCGAACATCAGCACGATGCCGTACCGGTGGGTGATCTCGCGCAGTCGGTGCAGGAACGCGGCCGGTCGGAGCGTGGGGTGGCGGCTCTGCACCGGCTCGACGATGACGGCGGCCAGCCGTTCGCCGAGCGCCTCGATCGTCTCCAGGGCATCCGGCGTGCCGTAGTCGAGGACGACCAGGTCCGCGACGGCGCTGGCCGGGATCCCGGTGGAGACGGCGACGGTGGTCCGGTCCGCGCCGGTGCCGACCGAGCGGCCGAGCACGTTGTCGGCGTGGCCGTGGTACGACCCGTGGAACATGACGATCCTGTCCCGCCCGGTGGCGGCCCGGGCGAGCCGGATCGCGGCGGAGTTCGCCTCGGTGCCCGAGTTCGCGAACGCCACCCGTTGCATCCCGGTCAGCTCGCTGAGCAGGGTCGCCGCCTCGCCGGTGTCGACGCTGCGCGGGCCGAGCTGGATGCCGCGGGACAGGTGTTCGCGTACCGCGTCCGCGACGAAGTCCGGCTCGTGACCGAAGAGCAGCACACCAAAGCCCATGGTGATGTCGAGGTAGCGGTTGCCGTCCACGTCCTCCAGCCACGCGCCCTTCGCGCGCTGGCCGGCGATCGGGTACAGCATCTCCTTGGTGGCGCTGCGGAACCCGACCACCGCCCGGCTGTCGGCCAGCACACCCCGGTAGTGCTGGGCGATCTCCTTCGAGCGCCGGGTCTTCGCCACGAACCGGCGCCGCAGGTCCTCCACGTGGGCCCGCTGGCCGTCGGTGGAGACCGCCCCGGCCTGGCCGGCGCCGTGGGCCACGGTCACCCTCGGCCCGTGCACCTCCGCCACCGCCGGCGGCAGCGGCGCCGGAGCCGGTTGCGCCACCTCGGGTACGACCACAGCGGCCGACGCCCGCACGACCGGCGGCTCCGCGACCGGAACGAGCACCGGCGTGCGGCGGGACAGGATCAGGCGGGACAGCTTGTCCGGGGTGTCCGCCTCCTCGAACAGCTCCCGCATCGCCAGCCGTACGCCGAACTCGCCCTCGAACTCCCGCAGGGCGTTGATCATCGCGAGGGAGTCGGCGCCCATCTGGAAGAACGGGCGGTCGACGTCGATGTCTTCCGGGGCGCAGCCAAGGTGCCGGGCGGTGACCTCGCGTACCCGGTCGACCACCGGACCCAGGTCCCCGACGATGGACCCGGCGACCACGCCGGTACCGGTGTCTCGGCCGGTGTCAACGTCAACCATCACGCCTCCAGGGTCGGTACGGGCCAGCGGCGGTCCGGTCCAGTGGACCCGTCGTTGGAACGGGTAGGCGGGCAGCGGCACCCGGCGTCCCGCGCCGGGGCCGAGCAGGGCGTCCCAGTCCAGGGCGACCCCGTGTACGTGCAGCCGGGCGACCGCCTCGACATGCTGGTCGAGCCCGGCGTCCCGACGGTGGGCGGCGAGCACCGGTGACCCCGGCAGCGCCGGCCGGAGCAGCCCGACCAGGCTCGGATGCGGGCTGAGTTCCAGCACCGGGCCGGTGGCCGATCCGTCACCGGCCACCGCGAGCGCCGCCGCGACCAGGTCGAACCGGACCGCGTCCCGGGTCTGCCGGAGCAGGTACGCCGGACCCACCCGGTGCCCCACCGGCAGTACGGTCCCGTCGACGCCGCTGACCAGCGGCGTGTCCAGGGGTGCGAGCGGGATCGTGGTGAGCACCTCGCCCAGCGGGGCGAGGATCGGGTCGAGCAGGGCCGAGTGGAAGGCGCGGTTGACGGCGAGCCGGTGCCAGCGCAGCCCGCGCTCGTCCAGCCGCCGGCAGGCCGCGTCGACCGCCTCGACCGGCCCGGCGACCACATGGTTCTCCGCCGCGTTGATCGCGGCGAGGCCGAGCCGCCGGTCGCCGGCGAGCAGTTCGTCGACTGCCGGGCGGGCGGCGAAGACCACGACCATCCCGCCCGGTGCGGTGTACTCCCGCATCAGCCGCCCGCGCAGTCCGGTGAGCCGCAGCCCGTCCTCGATCGACAGTGCACCCGCCGCCGCCAGGGCGGCGTACTCGCCGACGCTGTGGCCGGCGACGAGGTGCGGTGTCACCCCGAACGATCGCCACAGTCGGGTCAGCGCGGTCTGGAAGGCGAACAGCGCCGGCTGGGCCACGTCGGTCTCCCAGACCGGACCGTCGGCCGAATCCACGCCCGCGTTGCCCAGCAACGGTGTGAGCAGGGTCGGCCCACCGGTCCGGCGCTGGTACGCCTCGCACTCGTCGAGCACCGCCCGGAACTGCGGATAGCGATGGTAGAGGGGTCCGGCCGGACCGGCGTACGGGGAGCCCTGTCCGCCGTACACGAAGACGGGTGTGGCTCCCCCGGCCGGGACCGGGCCCGCGGTCGCGACCCGGTTCGCGCGCTGCTGCTCCGGGGCGGCGAGGTAGCTGTCCAGCGCGTCGGCGAGCGCCGTGGGGGTCGGGCCGGTCACGACGAGCCGGTGCCGCAGGTGCGGGCGGCCGATCGCGGCGGTGGTGACCAGGTTGTCCAGGTCGAGTCCGGGGTCGGCCCGGAGGTGGTCCCGGAACCGGCCGGCGAGCGTACGCAGGCTTCCCGGATGGTCCGCGGACAGCGGCAGCGGGACCGGGACCGGGACCGGGACCGGCTCGACCGCCTCCGGCCGGGCCGGCACGACGTGTCGCGTCCGCCCGGACGATGCCGCAACCGTTGGTGGCGGTGCTTCGAGGATCAGGTGGACGTTCGTGCCCCCGACCGCGAGCGAGGTCACCCCGGCTCGGCGGGGACCGGGCAGGTCGGGCCACGGCTGTGCCTCGGTGGGGATGAAAAACGGGCTGGTGGCCAGGTCCAGCGCCGGGTTGGGCCGTTCGAAGCCGACCAGCGGCGGGACCTCCCCGTGCTTGAGTACCAGCACCGTCTTGAGCAGACCGGCCAGACCGGCGCAGGCGTCCAGGTGCCCGATGGCGGGTTTCGCCGAGCCGATCGCGCAGTACCCGGTCCGGTCGGTGCGTTGCCGGTACGCCGAGGTCATGCCGTCGAACTCGATCGGGTCGCCCTTGTAGGTGCCGGTGCCGTGGGTCTCCAGGTAGCCGATGGTGTCGGGCGAGACCCCGGCCACGTCGAACGCGCGCAGGATGGCACCCCGCTGTCCGGTCGCGCTCGGCGCGAGGTAGCTCAGCTTCGAGGCGCCGTCGTTGTTGACGCCACTGCCCAGGATCACCGCGTGGATGGTGTCCCCGTCGGCGACCGCGCGGTCGTACCGCTTGAGCAGCACCGCCGCGACCCCGTTGCCGCCGACGGTGCCGTCCGACGACGCGTCGAACGCGCGACACCGACCGGACCGGGACAGGATCGTGCCCTTGACGTGGCGGTAGCCGAGGATCTGCGGGGTGTGCACCGCCGACGCCCCGGCCAGGGCCAGGTCGGCGTCACCGGCGAGCAGCGCCTGCCCGGCCAGGTGCACCGCGACCAGCGAGGTCGAGCACCCGGTCTGCACCGTGATCGCCGGGCCGGTCAACCCGAGGCGGTACGCCACCCGGGTCGCGGCGAAGTCGTTGAAGTTGCCCACCGCCACCTGGAACGCGGAGGCGAAGTCGCCCTCCCAGCGGGCCTCGCCCAGGTTGTTGCGCAGGTACGTGTTGAGCGGGTACAGGTGGTAGCCGACGCCCGCGAAGATCCCGACCCGTACGTCCGGTCGGGTCGCCGCGTACCCGCCGTTCTCCAGCGCGTGGTAGCAGGTCTCCAGGAACAGCCGGTGCTGCGGGTCGACGGTCCGCGCCTCCTGCGGGCTCATCCCGAAGAACTCCGCGTCGAACGAGTCGATGTCGTCGAGCACTCCGCTGACCGCGACGAAGTCGGGTGACTCGCGTACCTCCGCCGGAATTCCGGCGCCGGCCAACTCCTCCGGGCCGAACCTCCGTACGCTGGTCACGCCGTCGCGGATGTTGCGCCAGTAGGCCTCGGGGGTGTCCGCACCGGGCAGCCGGAACGCCATGCCGATGATCGCTATCCGCCGGTCGTCGGTGCTGCCGTGTCTGGCGTCGCTCATGTTGTCTGCCTCCGCCGGATCGAGAGTGCGGCCACCATGACCAGGGCCAGCAGCACCGCGAACCCGTGGAACGTGCCGACCACGCCCAGCGGGGTGAGTCGCTCCAGCAGGAACGCGCAGGCCACCATGCCGACGCCGAAGCCGAGGTTCTCCGCCATCGCGGAGAAGCCGAAGACGTAGCCGCGCTGCTCGTCGGGGGCGGACTGCAACCGGGTGGTGTACGCGATCTCGGTGAAGCCGTCCGCGACCCCGGCGATGGCGGCGACCGCGATCAGCAGCGGCATCGGCGGTGCGGTGAAGGTGAGGATGAACGCGGCCGACATGAGCGCGGCGCCGAGCGCGAAGGCACGCTCGTTGATGGTCCGCCCGGTACGGCTGGACCAGCGGGCGACGAGTCGCTGGGCGAGGATGTTGCCGATCGCCCAGGTGGCCCAGAACTGCGACACGAACGCCGCCGGATGTTCCGGGTCGAGCGCGGTGGAGAGCACGGGGAGACCGACGTTGTGCGACGCCGACCCGAACGCGTCGATGGCCCGCAGGCTGATCAGGGCGAGCAGGATCGGGGTGAGCCGCAGGTAGCGCAGGGTGGTGAGCAATCCCGGCCGAGGCTGGGCCTGATCCGGCCCGGTGCCCCGGGTGGTGATCGGCAGTCGGGCCAGGTTCGCGGCCGAGAAGAGGAACGCCCCGGCGTCGATGAGGAACGCGCCCGAGTACCCGAGCGTGGAGATGAGTACGCCGGCCGAGGCGAATCCCGCCACCATCGCGATGGAACGGCCGGTGGCGAGCAGGGCGTTCGCGCGTACCCGCTGGTCCTGGCCGACGATCTCGGGGATGCTGCTGCGCAGCGCGACGTTGGTGAGGGTGGCGCCGGCACCGGTGACAACGGCAACGAGGTAGAGCAGCCCGGCCTGGGTGGCCGCCGGCGCGAGCACCAGGACGACGAGCGCGAGTGCCTGGGTGACGTCGGACGTCACCATGATCTGCTTGCGGTCGAGCCGGGAGACGAGGCTGCCGGCGCCGAACCCGGTGAGGAAGCTCGTGGCGAGGCGCAGCGCCATGAGCAGCCCGGTCTGCAACGCGCTGCCGGTCAGCGAGTACGCGAACAGGTTGAGCGCCACCATGTCCAGGTAGCTGCCGTACGCGGAGACGGCGTTGCCCACCACCAGGAACCGGAAGTGCCGCATCCCGTCCCGGGTACGACCGACGCCCTGATCAGCGATCGTCACGGGCAGAAAAGGGGAGCGTTAATTGTTGTCGACGTCAGGCGTTTGACGCGATCAGCAGGGGAGGAATTGTACGGCAAATTGTGCCCCCAGGACCGGCGGACGCTGTTGGCGCGCATTTGATAGGCGACTTCCGCGAGTCAGAGTATGGGACCGCCCGAAGGTTGACAAGGTCCACTTCGGAGAGTCATCCGGTGGATGTTTGGCCTGGACGCTCCGTAATTTGCCCAGACCTGACGCCTCGATCACGATGTCGACGGGCCCGCGTGTCCCGTGGCCCCGCCCGGCACCGCTGCGGACATCACACAATTCCGTACCTTCCGGGCACCGACGCCAATTGGTCCCGGTCATTACGGACCGCGACGCGTTCCGCGTTCATTTCGGAACCGAGTCGCGGCGATGACGGGTTGACGCGACCGGACCGTGCCGTCAATATCGTCTGAATGGCGATGCCGGGATTGCCGTCGGGTCATTGTCACCGGGTGCCGGTACGCCGTGCATGACGACAGGCTGGAGTGCCGTGACCGATCCCTATCAACCGCTGTCGACCGCACAGTCCGGCGTCTGGTTCGCCCAGCAACTCGACCCGGACAACCCGGCCTTCAACATCGGCGGCTACCTGGAGATCCACGGGCCGGTCGACGTCGCCGCCCTGGCCGAGGCGGCCCACCGGGCCCTGGCCGAGACCGAGGCGGCCAGGCTCCGGTTCGACGAGGACGGTGGCGAGCCGGTGCAGCGCATCGCGGCCGAGCCGCCACGGCCGCTCACCGTACTGGACCTCGGCGACGAGCCGGATCCGGCCGAAGCGGCGCAGCGATGGATGCGGGCCGACCTCGCCCGGCCGGTGGACCTGTTCACCGATGACCTGGTGGGTAGCGCCCTGCTGACCGTCTCACCCCGACTGCACCTGTTCTACCTGCGCTTCCATCACGTCGTGCTGGACGCCTACGCGTTCGCGCTGATCGCCGGGCGCCTGGCGGAGCTGTACGCGGCGTGGACCGACGGACTGTCGCTGCCACCGGCGACGATCGGATCGCTGCCCAGGGTCCGCCAGGACGACAACGCCTACCGCGACTCGGCCCGGTTCGCCGACGACCGTACGTTCTGGCTGGAGCGCTTCGCGGACCGGCCGGAGGTGCTCAGCCTCTCCAGCCGGTCCAGCCGCCCGGCCCGTGCCGCGCACCACGTGCTGCGCCGTCGGATCGACCTGCCCACCGCCGATGTCGAACGGCTGCGCTCCGCCGTCGCCAGAAGCGCCTGGGCCGACACGATCGTGGCGACCGCCGCCGTGTACGTCCACCGGATGACCGGCGCCACCGACGTCGTGCTCGGCTTCCCGGTCACCGGCCGGTGGGGACGGCTGGCCAAGGCGACACCCGGAATGATGATGACGGTCCTGCCGCTGCGCCTGGAGGTACGGCCGGCGATGTCCTTCGCCGACGTCCTGGCGGCGGCCTCGCGTGAGGTACGCCAGGTGCTGCGCCACCAGCGCTACCGCCTCGAGGACCTGCGGGCCGACCTGGGCCTGCGCGGCGAGGGCCACCGACCGTTCGGCCCGTCGGTCAACGTGATGCCGTTCGGTTACCAGGCACCGGTCGCCGGGCACGTGACGGTGGCGCACGTGCTGGAGTCCGGGCCGATCGAGGACATCTCCTTCGACGTCTACGGCGACGCGCACGGTGACGAACGCCGGGGGCGGGTCCGGATCGACGTGGCCGCCAACCCCACCCTGTACACCGAGGACGACGTCACCGCCCACCACCACCGTTTCGTCCGGCTCCTGCTTGAACTGGCCGAGCGGCCCGGCACCACGGTCGGTGCCGTCGACCTGCTCGACGAGCGGGAACGGCGTACGGTGCTGCGGCAGTGGCAGGGCGCCGTCCGGGAGGTGGGCGACAGCACGCTCGTCACGCTGCTGGAACGGCAGGCCGCCGCCACCCCGGACACGGTGGCACTCGTCGGAGCCACGACCGCCGGGGACGAGACGCTCACCTACCGGCAACTGCACACCCGGGCGAACCGGCTCGCCCACGAGCTGATCGGCCGGGGCGTCGGGCCCGGCGACCTCGTTGTGGTGGCGCTCCCGCGCGGTACGGCACAGGTGGTGGCGTTGCTGGCCGTACTCAAGGCGGGCGGTGCGTACCTGCCGCTGGACGGCTCGTACCCGCCCGACCGGGTCGCCTTCGTGCTGCGGGACGCCGAGCCCGCCGCGCTGCTCGCCGACCGGGAGTCCCTGACCGGCCTGCCGGACGCGGGGCCCCGCCCGCTGGTGCTGGACGACCCGGCCACCGCCGGGGCCGTGGACCGCCGGCCCGCCGACAACCCGACCGACGCCGACCGCCGCCGGCCGTTGCGCACCGACGACCCGGTGTACGTGCTGTACACCTCGGGCTCCACCGGCCGCCCCAAGGGTGTGCTGGTGGAGCACCGGGCGCTGGTCAACCACCTGCTCTGGACCCGGGACCACTTCGGATTCGGCCCCGCCGACCGGGTGCTGGTGAAAACACCGGCGACGTTCGACGTGTCGGTGTGGGAGTACTTCTCCCCGCTGCTGGCCGGTGCGACCTCGGTGCTGGCCCGCCCCGACGGGCACCGGGACCCCCGGTACCTGGCCGAGGTCGTACGTGCCGAGCGGATCACCGTCACCGGGTTCGTACCGTCGATGCTGCGCGAGTTCCTCGACGAGCCGAGCACCGGCGCCTGCGACTCGCTGCGCCTGACCCTGTGCATCGGCGAGGTCCTTCCCGCCGACCTCGCCGACCGGTACAACGCCGTACTCGGGCCGGGGCTGCACAACCTGTACGGGCCGGTCGAGGCGACCGTCGCCGTCACCGACCACAACTGCGCCGAGCCGTACGACCCGGTGTACGGGGTGCCGATCGGCCGCCCGCTGCGCAACACCCGCTGCTACGTGCTCGACCCGGACGGACGCCCGGTGCCGGTCGGGGTGCAGGGCGAGCTGTACCTGGCCGGTGTGCAGGTGGCCCGCGGTTACCTGCACCGGCCCGCGCTGACCGCCGAGCGGTTCCTGCCCGACCCGTTCGGCGCACCGGGAAGCCGGATGTACCGCACCGGCGACCGGGTACGGCACCTGGCCGACGGCACGCTCGCCTTCGTCGGACGCACCGACACCCAGTTGAAGGTGCGCGGTCACCGGATCGAGCCCGGCGAGATCGAGGCGTGCCTGGCGACGCACCCGCAGGTGTCGCAGGCCGCGGTGGTCGCGCACACCTCGGGCGCGGAACCCCGGCTGGCCGGGTACGTGGTCCCCACCCCGTCGGGTACGGCACCGGACCCCGAGGCGCTGCGTACCCACCTGGCCGCCCGGCTTCCGGCACCGATGGTCCCGGCCACGATCCAGGTCCTGGCCGAGCTGCCGTTGACCTCCAACGGGAAGCTGGACCGGGCCGCGCTGCCGGCGCCGGACCCGACCCCGACGACGACCGGACGGACCCCGCGCACCGATCGGGAGGTGGTGCTCTGCGGGCTGTTCGCCGAGGCGCTCGACCTGCCGCTGGTCGGGGTCGACGACAACTTCTTCGACCTCGGTGGGCACTCCCTGCGCGCGGCCCGGCTCGCGAAGCGGCTGCGTACGGTGGTCGGGGTGGACCTCGACCTGAGGACGGTCTTCGAACACCCCACCGTCGCCGGGCTGGCCGCGCACCTCGACACCACGACGACCGCACCGGTGGCGGCCGACCGGCCGGGCGGCCGACCGACCGCGCTCGACGTCGTGCTGCCTTTGCGTACCGGGGGTGACGGGGTGCCGCTGTTCTGCCTGCCCCCGGTCACCGGACTGAGCTGGTGCTACTCGGTGCTGCTGCGGCACATCGACCCCGGCCACCCGGTCTACGGGCTCCAGTCGCCCGACCTGGCGGTCGACGCCACCGTGGCTGCCGACCGGCAGCCGACCCTGCAGGAGATGGCCGCGGGTTTCGCCGACGCGATCGCCGCCGTGCACCCGGACGGGCCGTGCCACCTGCTCGGCTGGTCACTGGGCGGGCTGCTCGCCTGGGCGACCGCCGTCGAGCTGCGCCGCCGGGGACGCGCCGTGCCGCTGCTGGCGCTGCTGGACGCCTACCCGAGCGATCCGGTGCTGCACAGCGTCGAGCACCGGCGGGTGCTGCTCAACGTGGTGCTCTCCGATTTCGGCTACGACCCGGCGATCCTCGACGGGCAGTCCCTGGCCGAACCCGACGTGGTCGACGTGATCCGGCGGCACCCCGGCGCGCTGGCCGACTGGAGCCCGGACCGCATCGCCGGGCTGCTCCGGGTGGCGCTGCACAACATGCGGGCGGCCCGGGCGTACCGGCCCGAGGACTTCGACGGTGACCTGCTGTTCTTCACCGCGATGCAGAGCCGGCCGATCAACCTGCAGACGGTCGACGAGTGGCGCCCCCGGGTACGGGGCCGGATCACCGAACTCCAGTTGGACTGCCGGCACGAACACATGATGCGCCCCGACGCGGTGGCGCTCATCGGGCCGCTGCTCGCCGACCACCGCCGCGCGCTGCCGGTTCCCGCACACCGCTGAGCGGGGCGGCGCCGGCAGCGGCGCGGGCGGGGACGGTCAGGAGACCCGCGTACCGTCCCCTACGGTGGCCGGCTCGGTGCTGCGGGCGGCGACGTACTCCATCAGGGTCAGCCCCGCGCGGCCGTGCAGCACGGTGGTCAGGTCGAGGTCGACGGCCGAGGCGATGTCGCGGAAGTCCGGAAGCCCGCGTTCGCGTCCACCGACGACGGCGAGCATCTGCAGGTCGAACGGGGACCGGTACGGGACGTACGGCTCGGTGGGCAGCACCTCGACCACCAGCACCCGGCCGTCGTCGCCGGCCGCGTCGGCGCACCGGCGCAGGATCGTGCTGGCGTCCCGGTCGTTCCAGTCGGTGAGGGCGCGGGAGACGACGTAGACGTCGGCGCCGCCGGGCAGCGGGCTGAAGAAGTCCCCGGCGACGATGGTCACCCGGTCGGCCAGGCCCTCCGCGGCCAAGCGCCGGGCGGCGGCCTCGGCGGCGATCGGCCGGTCGACGAACGTGCCGCGCAGGTGCGGGTGCCGGTGCAGCAGCTCGGCCAGGAGCGCGCCGCTGCCACCACCGACGTCCACCACGTGTGCCGCGCCGGACCAGTCGTAGAGCTCCGCGACCTGGGGTGCGGTCACGTGCTGCTGGCTCATCATGAGCGCGTCGAAGTAGGCCCGGAGGGCGGGCTCGGCGTCCAGGTCGGCCCAGAAGGTGCGGCCGTGGACCTGTTCGTAGCCGGCGGTCCCGGTGCGCACCGAGTGCAGCAGCCCACGGTAGGCGAGGTCCATCCGGGCGCCGAGACCGTCGAGGTCGAGCCAGTCCCGCTGTCCGGCGGCGCCCCGGTCGCAGAGCAGCCGCCCGACGTCGGTCAGCGTGAACACGTCCGGCTCCGGCTCGGACACCACGCCCCGGTGGGCCAGGTACCGCAGCAGCCGGCCCAGGGCGTCGGGGTCCGCGCCGCACGCCGAGGCGAGTGGTTCGAGGGCGGTGAGGCCGGCGTCGAGGTGGTCGGGCACGCGCAGGGTCGCGAGGACCCGCACGGCGTACGGCGTGCACAGGTCGGTCAGCGCGCCGAGCTGGCGGTCCGCGTCGACATCCGTCACCACCGCCTCGGTCACCGTCCACCGGTACCCCTGCGGGTCGGTGGTGGTGAAGGCGCGGCGTCCGTCGCGGTCGGTCTCCGGTGCCCCGGTCACGGCCGAGCCCTCCGCAAGCACCCGCCGGTACGCCGGGTCGAGCGCCTCCACCGTGACGAGCAGCGGCACCTGCACCGGCGGTGCGACGGCGTCCCCGGCGCTGGTGCGGCGCAGCAGCAGCGGGGTGCCGTCGAGTTCGAGCTCGGTCTCGCTCACCCGCCCGTCGGTCTCGTGCCAACCCAGCTGGGTCGCCCCGAACACCCGATGCAGCCAGCCGGTGGCATGCTCGACGTCGTCGTACTGCAGGCACACAGTGATGGCCACGGGCAGCGACCTCCTCGGGAGAGCCGGCGGTGTCGGTGGATCTACGTGGGTGATGCTGTCAGCGTCGCGAGGTTGCCGTCAATATCATCGCCACCATTGACGGTTCTCGTTCGAGCCCTTGGTGCACGGGCACGGTTCTGCAATACTCCCGGAACGGCACGACGCGGAGAATCCGTCGTGCCGTTGCCGTGGACCGGAGGCGGGAATGTCGTTTGCTGGCACCAATTCCGTCGGCAGATACTGAGCGGCGGCGACGGTCGTGGCACTGGTGCTGATGGTGGTGCACGGCACCGACGGTGACGTGCTGCCCTTCGTCGCCGTCGGGCGGCAACTCCTCGCCCGCGGTCACGACGTGACGATCCTGACCCACGCCTACTACCGGAACGCGGTACGGGCGGCCGGAGCGCGCTTCGTCGCCGTGGACACCCTCGCGCAGTACGAGGCGCACCTCGCCGACGCCGCCGTACAGCAGCACTCGCAGGACATCAACGACTTCCGCGAGCACTTCGACCGTACCGGCCTGGCCGATCAGCTCCGGTTCGAGTGCGCGGAGCTGATCCGGCGGCACCGGCCGGGCGACACGGTGCTCGTCGGTGCGCCCCTGACCGCGCACTCGGTGCTCGTCGCCGGGGAGGTGACCGGTGCTCCGGTCGTCTGCCTGGCCCAGTCGCCGTTCCAGCTGATGAAGGTTCCCGGCGTCGCCTGGCTGTACGAACAGGTGCTCGCCGACCGGATCGACGCGGCGCGTGCCGTACACGGCCTGGGGCCGGTGCGGGACTGGACGGCCTGGATGTGGTCGGCCGACGCCCACATCGGACTGTGGCCGGACTGGTTCGACCGGGCGGGGGATCCCGCACCGCCGGGGACGCTGCTGACCGGCTTCGTCCTCGGCGACGACGACCAGCCGGTACGGCTGCCGCCGCAGGCGGAGGAGCTGCTGCGGGCCGATGTCCCACCGCTGCTGGTGACCGGCGGCACCGGCCGGCTGTTGCAGCCGGACTTCTATCGGTGCGCGACAGCGGCGCTGGCCCGGTTGCGCCGCCCGGCGCTGCTCGTGGTGCGCCACCGGGACCTGGTGCCCGAGGTGCTCCCGCCCGGTACGCACTGGTTCCCCCACCTGCCGTTCCGGGCGCTGGTGTCGCGGGTCGCCGCGGTGGTCCACCACGGCGGGATCGGTACGGTCGCGCGGGCGCTGGCCGCCCGTACCCCCCAGGTGTTGCTGGCCGACGGGATGGACCGGCCGGACAACGCCGCCCGGCTCGCGGCGTCGGGTCTCGGACGGGCGCTGGCGCACGGACGGTGGACGCCCTCGGCGGTGGTGGAGGAGGTCCGGGCGGTCCTGGATCGCCCGCCGGCACCGCAACCACCGGCGGGTGACGGCGCGGTCCGCGCCGCCGAGGCGGTCGAGACGGTGTTGACCGGCTCGTTCACCAGGTGACGGGGAACTCCGCGATGCCGCAGTTGATCCGCTCCGGGCGCCACGGGATCTCGTCGATCGGGACCGCCGGTGCCAGTTTCGGGAACCGGCGGAGCAGCGAGCCGATCGCGATCTCCACCTCGAGCCGGCCGAGGGCGGCGCCGAGGCAGAAGTGCGGTCCGTGGCCGAAGGTGAGATGCGGGTTGACCGGGCGGGTGATGTCGAACTCGTCGGCCCGCTCGAACGCGGCGGTGTCACGGTTCGCCGCCCACGGCACGGCCATCACCGCGTCCCGGGCACAGATGTCGACCCCGGCCAGGGTCACGTCCTGCACCGCGGTCTGCACCAGGAACATCGGACTCACCGAGGTGTAGCGCAGGATCTCCTCGACCGCCGGGCCGATCAACGCCGGGTCGGCGCGCAGCCGCTCCAACTGCTCCGGGTGCTGGAACAGGGCCCGGACCCCGGCGCTGATCGAGTTGATCTCGCGCCCCCCGATGAGGACCGCCACGGCCAGGCCGATGATCTCCTCGTCGCTGAGTTCGTCGCCGTCCTGCGCGGCCAGCCAGGCCGAGAGCAGGTCGTCGCCGGGCTCGGTCCGCTTCCGCTCCAACTGCTCGGCCAGGTACGCGCTCAGATCCGCCACCGATCGCGCCGCGTCCGGTGAGCCGTAGGCGGTGATCGAGTTGATGTCGGCGACCCAGGCGTTGAAGCGGTCCACGTCGGTGCTCGGCACACCGAGGACCTCGTAGACGACCAGCGCCGGCAGCGGTGCCACCAGCCCGGTGATCAGGTCGCCCGGTCGGCCGGCGGCCTCCATGGCGTCGAGTAGGTCGTCGGCGATCTGCTGCACCCGTGGCCGGTAGGACTCGATCCGCCGGGCGGTGAACGCGCGGGCGGCGAGGCGGCGCAGCGAGGTGTGCGCCTGCCCGTTCATCCCCAGCTCGCGCACCTTCGGCGGGACCGGACAGCCACCGGCGGCGGGCGCGACCGGTTCCTCGGCCTGCCCCGCGTGCCGGGTGAAGTCGGCGTCCGACAGCACCGTGCAGACCTCGTCGTAACCGAGGACCAGCCAGGTGGCCCGACCGTCGGGTAGCCGGACCCGGCTCACCGGTCGGTCCGTCACCATCCGCAACAGCTCGGGAGGCAGCTCACCGCGAAAAACCTCGAAGGGGTACGGCCGCAGCGTGTCGTCCGTGGTCAATCGGTCACCCGCCTCGGTGGCATGTGCTCGGCACGGCACCTCGCACCGGCACAGCATACGGCAGTGATCGTCCAGGGTGGATGGTTCGCGACGCCGCTTCTCGCACCGGTGCGGCACGGCCGTACGCGTGGGAGACGCCGCTATGGGTGGGGACTGTCCGTCGGGGGCCGGGGCAGCGCGCGGGCGACCACGCTCAGCGGGTCGGCCAGCAGTGCGGAGAAGCCGAGTTCGGCGGCGCCGACCAGGGTGGCATCGTCGCCGAGGGCCGAGATGCGCAGCCGTACCCGTTCGCGGGCGACCGGCAGGACGTTGGTCGCGATACGGGTGCGTACCTGGGCCGCCGCACCGGGATACAGGTCGCGCAGCATCCCGCCGAAGATCACCACGCCGGGATTGAACAGGTTGATCAGATTCGCCACCCCGATGCCGAGCCAGTCGGCGATCCGGTACACCGCGTCCCGGGCCACCGGGTCACCGCGGTCGGCGTCGTCCACGACCGCCCGTACCGCCTCCCGGCCGAACAGGGCGGCGGGTCGGCGCGCGGCATCGAGCAGTGCCCGCTCCCCGACCTCCGCCTCCAGGCAGCCACGCGAGCCGCACCCGCAGGGCCGGCCGTCGTACGGGTTCACCACCATGTGGCCCAGTTCGCACCCGTACCCGCCGTCGCCGTCCAACAGCTTGCTGCCGACGATGATCCCGCCGCCCACCCCGACGTCCCCGTGCAGGTAGATCACGTTCCGGAAGCCGAGCCCCGCCCCGCGTTGCTGCTCGGCCAGCGCACCGAGATGGGCCTCGTTGCCGACCGCCACCGGCAGCCCGAGCCCCAGCCGTCGACCGAGTTCGGTGCCGAACGCCTGGTCGACCCAGCCCATGTCCGGTCCGAAGCGGACCATCCCGTCGCCGGGGCGGATCATCCCGCAGTACGACGCGCTCACGCCGACGCAGACCGAGTCCGGCGGCGCCGCCCGGTGCAGTTGGCGCCCCATCCGGACGAGTGCGTCGACCACCCGGTCGAGGTCGGCTCCGGCCCGGGGGCGGACCGTCTGCCGGCGCTCCGGCATGGTGCCGCCCAACCCGACCCGCGCGGCGACCAGCCGGTCCACGGCGACGTCGAAGGCGAGTACGTACACCCGGTCGGACTCGGGACGGACCACCAGCGACGGTCGACCCGCCCGACCGGTGTCCACGGACGGCTCCTCACGGACCAGCCCCGCCGCGGTGAGCTCCGCCGTCAACGCCATGATCGTGCTGCGGTTCACGCCCATCCGCTCGGCCAGCCCCGTACGGGAAACCGAGCCGCCCAGGTGTACGTGCCGGAGCAGGATGCCGAGGTTGCGGCGACGGGTCTGCTCCTGAATCGACCCGGCCCCCGGCGGCGTCCGGGTTCCCAGCATTCAGGAGACGTTACGCGATGGGTACCTGCCCGGTCACGCTCTCCCTCCGTCGGTCCGGCGCGCGACGAGCCTTCCAACCCTTGAGACGCACGTCACATCCGGACGAGAACCGGGAGTGGGACCCGTGTCGTCTAGCCCGGTGTGAGAGAACGCGACAAGGAGATCAGATGGTACGCGTGGTGACCGCCGACGAGACGGCGCCGACGACGTACGCCTGGCCGGTGCGGGCGCAGGGGCTGCGGCTGCGGGCCGGGCGGCACGTCGCCGTCGACGGGCTCGATCTCGCGCTGGGCACCGGCGTACACGGGCTGCTCGGCCCCAACGGAGCCGGTAAGACGACACTGATCCGGGCGCTCGCCACCGTGCTCCGGCCGGAGTCCGGGCACCTGGAGATCGTCGGCCGGCCCGTTCACGGCGGCGGGGACCTGCGGTCGGTACGGCGCGCACTCGGGTACCTGCCGCAGGACTTCGGCTACTACCGGCGGTTCACCGTCCGGGAGTTCGTCGAGTACGTCGCCTGGCTGAAGGAGATGTCGCCGCGCGACGTACCGGAGGCGGTGCAACGGGCGATCGACCGGGTCGACCTCACCTCGCGGGCCAACAGCAGGATGCGGACCCTGTCCGGCGGAATACTGCGCCGGGTCGGCATCGCCCAGGCGATCGTGAGCGATCCGACCGTCCTGCTCCTGGACGAGCCCACCGTGGGTCTCGATCCGGAACAGCGGATGAGTGTCCGGGCGCTGCTGCGCGACCTCGGCCGCGACAGCTGCGTGGTGGTGGCCACCCACCTGGTGGAGGACGTCGCCGCGGCGTGCACCGACGTGGTGCTCCTCAACGACGGCCGGCTCGTCTTCCAGGGCGTGCCCGCGGACCTGGTGGCCGCGGCCGTCACGGACCCGCAAGCCAATGGTGACAGTGAGATCGAACGCGGCTATTCGGCGCTGATGCGGCGCCACCGCGAACAGGGAGGCCGACCGTGACCCGTCGAATCGTCGTCATCGAGCTGCGCCGCTCCTCCGCGCTCTGGATCGGCGTGCTCGCCGCCGCCTTCGCCTGGGCGATGACGTCCGACGGGGAGCGCTGGGACGGGCTCTGGATGGCGACGGTGCTCCTGCACCACAACATCCTGTGGTCGATCTGGCCGCTGGTCCTGGCGGCCGGTGCCTGGCAGGGTCGGCGGGACCGGGCGGCGGGGGTCACGGAACTGCTGACGTCGACCCCGCGTCCCGGCGCCGGTCGGACCGCTCCCCTGGCGGCGGTCCTCGCGGGGTGCCTGGCCGGCGGGTACGTGCTGAGCCTGCTCTACTGGCTCGTCCGCGCGATGCTGGCCGCGTCGTACCAGCCGCCGGGCTGGTACTGGCCGATCCTGGTCGGTGCGCTCGGCGTCACGGCGGCAGCGCTGCTCGGGCTCGGACTCGGCCGGCTGATGCCCTCGCGGCTGACCGCGCCGCTGCTGGCGGTCGGCGCGGTGGTCGCGATCATCGTTCCGCAGGTGCTCTGGGAGGACGCCGGTTCCCGGGCGCTGCTGCTGGTCCCCGGCTATCTCGGGTCGACCGACGACTACTCCACCGTGGCGTTGCGCGGCGTCGCCGGGCAGGCGGCGTGGTTCGTCGCCCTCGCCGCCACCGGCTGGGCACTGCTGGTCGCCGGTACGCGCCGGACGAAGCTGCTCGCCGTACTGCCGGCCGCCCTCGGCCTGGCCGTGGCCCTGTCCGTGCTGCCGGCGGCGGACCGGGCGGCCCCGCGCGACCCGCTCGCCGCCGAACTGGTCTGCGCGGACGGGGAACCACGGGTCTGCGTCACCCGGCTGTACCAACCGGTCCTCCCGCAGCTCGTCGACCCGGCTCGCCGGGCGCTGGCCACCCTCGGCCGGCTGCCCCAACCACCGACCTCCGTCGTCCAGGAGACCGGCCGGTACGGCTCCGACGTCGAACAGCGTCGCGACACCGTCCACCTGAGCCTGACGGTGCTCGGCGACGGGACGATCAGCACCGGGGCGGGCTCGATCGAGGAGGACATCCTCGACGGTGCCGGCACCTGGAAGTGCGGCGCGGCCGACGCCGACACCGACGCGTGGAACCGGATCGACGCCGCCCGTGCCGCCGCCGGACTCTGGCTGCGGGGTGCGACCGCCGCACCGGAGGATCTGTGGACGCCGGTCCGTGAGCTGGCCGACCGGGCGTTGGCCACCCTCGCGACGCTGCCCGCGGACGTACAGGTGGCCCGGGTGGCCGCCATGCGGGACGCCGCCCTCGACTGCCGGCCGGACCTGTACGACGTGCTGACCACCACCACCTGACGGTCACGCCGTCACGGTACGGAGCCCGAACCGCCACCACATGCTCGACGTGCTCGACCGTCCCGAGACGATCCGTCGTGTCATCGGGATCGCCTACTGACCTCCGGAAGGAGACTCGATGCAAGCAGGGAAAATCCGTCCTCGACCCGGTTGCGGGTACCCCGCTGCCGTTCGCGGGTCCGGGCAGTCGTTCGGTGTCCGGGTGGAGCGGGTCGGGTGAGGCGCCGGCGGCTGCACCGCGCCACCTTCGTGGCGGCCGGGGCGTACAACATCGCCTGGGGCTGTTACGCGGTCCTCGATCCGCAGTGGTTCTTCCGGATCACGGGTCTACCACTGTCGAACTCGCCGCAGATCTTCGCCTGCCTCGGCATGGTCCTCGGCCTGTACGGCGTGCTCTACCTGGAGGTGGCCCGGCGGCCCGAGAACGGTTGGCCGGCCGCCGCCGTCGGGCTGACCGGCAAGATTCTCGGACCCCTGGGCCTGGCGTGGCTCATCGTCACCGGTGTCTGGCCGGTCAGCACGGTCGTCATCATCGTCACCAACGATCTGATCTGGTGGTTGCCGTTCGGCCGCTACCTCGTCGACGCCTGGCCGGACTTCCGGGCGTCGTGGGGGTCTGTGTCACGCAGACCCGATCGGGTCGGGGACGTGCCCGGCACAGCCCCGGAGGTGGCGTCCTGATCCCGGCGGAGGGCCACGGTACGCGGGCACCCGGTGGGATCCGGTGCCCGGTGGCGGCAACCGCGTGCTCGCCGATCGACCGGCCGAAGTTCCCATCGATCGGTGGCGGGCGTCCGGCGGGTGGCGAAGACGGTGCCGGTGAGGACCTGAAGCGCGGTTGGCGCAATGGGATCCCTCGGCAGTGGCCGCTGGCCGTACTGCTGGTGGCGCTGATGGCCGGGTCCGTCGGGGCGCAGGTGCTGCGGCCCGGGGACCCGGACGCGCCGGGCGGCCCCGGGTCGGCCCTGCTGCTGCAGGCCTCGGTCCTGCTGGGCCTGGCGGTCGCGGCCGGGTGGTCCCTGCGCCGACGTGACAACGAGCAGTCCCGTGCCATGAGGGCTGCGGTGGTGGCGGCGCAGCAGCGCGAGCGGGTGAGTCTGGCCCGGGAACTGCACGACGTGGTGGCGCACCACATCGGTGGGATGGTGGTGCAGGCGCAGGCCGCCCGGGCGGTGGCCGGGACCGATCCCGGTGCGGCGGCCCGGGTGCTCCCGGCGATCGAGGGGGCCGGAACCGACGCGTTGTCCGCGATGCGCCGGATGGTCGCCGCGCTGCGCGACAGTGATACGAACGGTGGTGGGGGTGGCGGCGCACCGCTGACCCAGACGGCGGATCTGACTGCCGACCTGCGTGCCGTCACGACGACCCCGGTCGGCGGCACTCCGGTGCGGTTGGCGGTGGAGCTTGTCGAGCCCGTACCGGCGGAGGTCGCGACCTCGGTCCTGCGCTTGGTGCAGGAGTCGGTGACCAATGCGCGGCGGCACGCCTCCGGCGCGCGGGAGATCGCCGTCGGGGTACGAACCCGGGGTGGGATCGCGCAGGTGCTGGTCCGCGACGATGGCCGGCCCGCCGGGGAGCCGAACACGTACGGCGGTGGGTACGGGCTGGTCGGTATGCGTGAGCGGGTCCAGTTGCTCGGTGGACGCTTCTCGGCCGGCGAAGCACCCGACGGGGGCTGGCAGGTGGTCGCCGACGTGCCGCTACGAGATCCGGAGCGGTAGGGCATGCGGATACTGATCGCCGACGACCAGGAGCTGATCCGGGTCGGATTCCGGATGATCCTGGAGGCCCAGCCGGACATCACGGTGGTGGCCGATGTCGCCGACGGTCTCACCGCGGTGGAGGTGGCCCGCCGGTTGCGTCCGGACGTGTGCCTGCTGGACGTACGGATGCCGGGGCTGGACGGGCTGGAGGTCACCCGTCTGCTCGCCGGTTGCGACGTGCCCGATCCGATCGCGGTTGTTGTCATCACCACCTTCGACGTCGACGAGTACGTCGACACCGCGCTCCAGTACGGGGCGAGCGGGTTCCTGCTCAAGGACTGCGGTCCCGCGCTGCTGGTCGAGGCCGTCCGCGCCGCCGTACGCGGCGACGCGCTGGTGGCCCCGCAGGTCGCGGTACGCCTGCTGCGTCACTTCCGGCAGACCCCGCTGGCCCGCACGACCGTACCGGTGCAGGCGTTGACCGATCGGGAGACCGATGTCGTACGGGCTGTCGCGCGCGGTCGGACCAACCAGGAGATCGCGGCGGACCTGTTCGTCGCGGTGTCCACGGTCAAGACGCACCTCGCCGCCGCACAGGCCAAGCTCGGTGTGCGCAACCGGGTCGAGGTCGCCTCCTGGGCCTGGCGCTCCGGCCTGGTCGACGAGTAGTCCCTCGGGGCCCGCACGCGACACATTCGTCGGACACGCGTTCCCGGGCAATCGCCCGACGAGGGATCGGCTGCGACAATCAGGCAATGGACGACGCCGAGCGAGCCTCCGCCCGCGCCTCTTCGAGTGCGGACTTCCTGGAATTCAGCTTCTCCCTCAAGGTGGACAGCTCGCCCTGGTCGGTAGAGCAGTCGATGACACAACTGCTCGCCCATGAGAGCGCGGAGGGATTCGCACTCTCCCTGGCCGTCTCGGTCCAGGAAGATGCCAGGGTCATCCACGAGTTGGGCCGGCGGAAGACGCCGACGGCACTGGCCGCGTTGCGGGGCTTCCAGGCGATGAGCACGATCGACACCCAACGCGAACTTGCCCGGATGAACGGCGACCGCCTCGCCGAATCCGGAATACCGGAGCCGCCCTGGACGTCCACGATCGGCCGGGTGCGGGTGGATCGCTGCTGGTGGGCACACGACCAGTTCGACGAGACCGCGATTGTGCTCTTTGCGTTCTCCTATGACGGAGGAGACGAACATGCCATCCTGGCCATGATCGACCGTGTCGTCGGCGACGGATTGTTCCGGGAACTGACGCTCAGCGAGCACCTGGATTCATTGCTGGAGGTCCTCCGGTACGCCGACGAAGGCGACGAGGGCCTTGTCAGCGAGCCGCTCGACCCCGCGTACGGCCGGCGGCTGCTCGAAGACGCGATCGTCACCTCGGACGAGTTGAGCGAAGATCGGGAGTACAAGCCCCGGCCGGTGCCGGCGGCGTACCGGAAGATGCGGGCGCTGACCCTGGCCCGGGCCCGCGCGTTGAGTGACGTCGTCGCGCCACCGGAGCCCTTTCCCAGCAGCGTGGAGATCGAGCTGCTGAAGCGGACATTTCTGACCTCCGGCGCCGCGACCGGGCTGCCCGCGACCGACGTGACAAGCCGCGCCGTCGACCTGCTCGTCACGCAGTTCACCGACCATGCGGCCGGTCACCCACTTCACCTCGGCCCGCGCCGGGTGCTGGCCGTGCTCGGCAGCCTGCCGGCCCTCACCCCCGGGTACGTCGACGACCCGGACGTGGCACGGATCCTCCCCGACGTCGCCGAGGCGTGGGTCTCCTGGACCGCGACGGAACGCGGGCTGTCCGACGACGCCACCGAACGTCTCGAACAAGCCACAAAACAAGCCTGTGCACAACTTCGTTCCGCCAGGCCCGAGGACCACGAGACGACCTGACAACGGTCCCCCGTCGTTCCCGGTCCCCGGCCGGCGGTGGCCCTGCCGCCCGTCCGGCGCAGGGGCCGGACCGGTGCACGGCAAGGCGTACCACGGTGTCCACCCGTTCGCCGGGCCCGGCGGGCGCGTCCGTCCGGTACGCCGAACCCCGCCCGGTACCGCGGGCTCCGACGCCGCCCGAACAGCGACCGTCGCGGCCCCTCGACCCGACGACTCAGGACTGAGCACGTCCGAGCATTTGTGTACGCGGCAGTAATCCAGCAGGGTATAGGCAGGTGCAGGCGACGCTCCGGAAACATGGACGTCGCCTTCTGCGCGTGGGTATTTGGGAGGCTCAGCCGGTGTTCAGTCGTATCGCCATCGTCAACCGTGGTGAGGCCGCTATGCGGCTCATCCACGCCGTCCGGGATCTTTCGGCGGAAACCGGGACGCGAATTGAGACGGTCGCCCTCTACACCGACGCCGACCGCAACGCGACCTTCGTCCGGGAAGCGGACATCGCCTACCTGCTCGGCCCCGCCTCGGCCCGCCCGTACCTGGACCACGCGGTCCTGGAGCGGGCGCTGGTGGAGACCGGTGCCGACGCCGCCTGGGTCGGCTGGGGATTCGTCGCCGAGGATCCGGCATTCGCCGAACTGTGCGAGAAGATCGGTGTCACCTTCGTCGGACCGAGCGCGGATGCGATGCGCAAGCTCGGCGACAAGATCGGTGCGAAGCTGATGGCCGAGGAGGTCGGCGTCCCGGTCGCCCCGTGGAGCCGCGGCGAGGTCGCGACCCTCAAGGACGCGTTGCGCGCCGGTGACGAGGTCGGCTATCCGCTGATGCTCAAGGCGACCGCGGGCGGCGGCGGGCGCGGGATCCGCATGGTGGCCTCGGGTGAGGACCTCGCCGACGCCTACGAACGCACCCGGCAGGAGGCGCAGCGCGCCTTCGGCTCCGGCGTGGTCTTCCTGGAGCGCCTGGTCACCGGCGCCCGGCACGTCGAGGTCCAGGTGATCGCGGACGGGCAGGGCACCGCATGGGCCCTGGGTGTACGCGACTGCTCGGTACAGCGGCGCAACCAGAAGATCATCGAGGAGTCCGCCTCCCCGGTCCTCGCTCCGGAGCAGACCGCGGAACTGAAGGCGTCGGCCGAACGGCTCGCCGTCGCGGTCGGCTACCAGGGTGCCTGCACCGTCGAGTTCCTCTACCACCCCGGCGAGAGGCTCTTCGCCTTCCTCGAGGTCAACACGCGGCTGCAGGTCGAGCACCCGATCACCGAGATCACCACCGGCACCGACCTGGTCCGGCTGCAGTTGCACGTGGCCGACGGCGGAAGGCTGGAGGGCTCCCGGCCGAGCGAGGCCGGCCACGCCGTCGAGGCCCGGCTCAACGCCGAGGACCCGGATCGCGACTTCGCCCCGTCACCCGGCCGCATCGCACGGCTGGTGCTGCCGGCCGGTCCCGGTATCCGGGTGGACACCGGGGTCAGCGAGGGCGACAACATCCCGGCCGACTTCGACTCGATGATCGCGAAGATCATCGCGTACGGCCGCGACCGCGACCAGGCGTTGGCCCGGCTCCGCCGGGCGATGGCCGAAACCACCGTCATCATCGACGGTGGCGTGACCAACAAGAGCTTCGTGCTCGACCTGCTCGACCAGCCCGAGGTGATCGACGCGAGCGCCGACACCGGCTGGATCGACCGGGTACGCGCCGAGGGCCGCCTGGTCAGCCACCGGAACTCCGCGATCGCCCTGGCCGCGGCCGCCATCGAGGCATACCAGGACGAGGAGGAGGTCAGCCGCCAGCGGCTGCTGTCCACCGCGCACGGCGGGCGTCCGCAGGTGCAGCACGAGATCGGGCGTCCGCTGGACCTCAAGCTCCGCGGCGTCGGCTACCGGGTGAGCGTCGCCCGCGTCGGCCAGAAGCGCTTCCGCGTCGGCATCTCCGGCGGCGGCGACCTGCATCCCGCGGATGTCGAGGTCGAGCGGTTCGACGAGCACAGCGGGCGGATCGTGGTCAACGGACACCGCTTCCGGCTGGTGTCGGCCACCCACGGTCCGATCCACCTGGTCGAGGTCGACGGTGTCACCCACCGGATCAGCCGCGACGAGGGCGGTGTCGTCCGGTCGCCCGCACCCGCGCTGGTCGTGGCGACCCCGCTGTCGGTCGGTGACGAGGTCGACCTGGGCGCGCCGATCCTGGTGCTGGAGAGCATGAAGATGGAGACGGTGCTGCGCGCGCCGTTCCGCGCCCGGGTACGCGAGTGCCCGGTCACGGTGGGCAGCCAGGTCGAGACCGGCACACCGCTGATGCGCCTGGAGCCCCTCGCCGACGAGGGTGCCGAAGAGGAAGCCTCGGGCGCGGGTGACACCGTCGAGATCGACCTGCCCGCCGAGCCGGCGGACGTCTCGGCGACCGAGCGGGTCGAGCGCGGCCTGCAGGACCTGCGCAGCCTGCTGCTGGGCTTCGACGTCGACCCGCAGGACCGCAAGCGGGTGCTGTCCGGGTACCAGGCCGCACGGACCGAGCTCGGTGGCCGGCCACTGTCGGGTGAGCTGGACCTGCTGACGGTGTTCGCCGACCTGTCGGAGCTGAGCCGCAACAAGCCGGGCGGTGAGCTCGAGGTCGAGCCGGGCAGCCCGGTGCACAGCCCGCGCGAGTACTTCCACAGCTACCTGCAGAGCCTGGACGTCGAGCGCGCCGGTGTCACCGAGGACTTCCAGACCAAGCTGAAGCAGGTGCTGGGGCACTACGGCGTCGCCGACCTGGACCGTACGCCGGAACTGGAGGCCGCCGTCTTCCGGATCTTCCTGGCGCAACAGCGGATGTCGACCCACGTCGCGGTCGTGTCGGAGCTGTTGAAGCAGTGGCTGGCCGGTGCACCGCCGATCGAGTCGCTCAGCGAGCGCGCCGGGCTCACCCTGGAGCACCTGGTCGCGGCCACCCAGGTACGTTTCCCCGCGGTGTCGGACCTGGCCCGCGGGGTCGTGTTCCGCTGGTTCGCGCAGCCGCTGTTGCGTCGCAACCGCGCCAAGGTCTACGCCGCCGTACGCGACGAGCTGCGGTACCTGGACCGCAACCCGGACGCACCGGACCGTCCCGAGCGGATCCAGGCGATGGTGGCCAGCGCGGAACCGCTGGTCCGGCTGATCGGCCAGCGGATCGGCCGACCCGGGCGGGACCACGCCCCGCTGCTGGAGGTGCTGACCCGCCGTTACTACGGCAACCGTGGGCTGTCCGGGATCGCCGTACGGGAGATCGCGGGCTGCCGGTTCGTCACCGCCGAGCACACCGACTCGGGCGGCGTCGTACGCGTGGTCACCACCGCCATCGACATCGCCGCCCTGCCCGACGCCATCGGCGCCGTGGGGACCTTCGCGGCCGGCACCGGCACCCAGGGGCTGGAAGCGGACCTCTACGTCACCTGGGAGGACCAGCCGGACGCCGACGCGATGGCGGTGCGGCTCGAACAGCTCCTCGCCGAGCACCCGCAGCCCGCGGGCGTGCACCGGATCACCACCACCGTCGCCGGCACCAGCGGCGCGGTGATGCACCACCACTTCACCTTCCGGCCCGACGGTACGGGCTTCGCCGAGGACCGGCTGATCCGTGGCCTGCACCCGCAGATCGCGCAGCGTCTGCAACTGCAGCGGCTGCGTGAGTTCGACCTCACCCGGCTGCCTTCGGCGGACGAGGAGATCTACCTGTTCAAGGCCGTGGCGCGCAGCAACCCGGCCGACGAGCGGCTGGTCGTGATGGGCCAGGTTCGCGACCTGACCCCGCTGCGCGAGGCCGACGGCAGGTTGGTCGCGCTGCCCGCGGTGGAGGACGCGATCACCGCGGGTCTGGACGCGATCCGCAACATCCAGGCGCAGCGACCGCAGAACAAGCGGTTCGACACCAACCGGATGATGATGTACGTCTGGCCGGCGACCGAGCTGACCGCCGAGGAGCTGAACACGCTGGTCCAGCGCATCCTGCCGACCTCGATGGGCGCCGGTCTGGAGGAGGTCCAGTTCATCGCCCGGCAGCGCACCGCCGTCGGCGAGCTGACCGAGGTCGCCGTACGGATCACCCTCGACCCCGGCCACGGCGCACGGCTGCACGTCGGCGAGCCGTCGACGGAGCCGGTGCAGCCGCTGGACGACTACCGGCAGAAGGTCCTGCGCGCGGCCCGGCGGGGTAACACCTACCCTTACGAGCTGACCGGCCTGCTCGCCGGATCCGACGGTGCCTTCGTCGAACACGACCTCGACGGGAACGGCGCGCTCGTGCCGGTCGACCGGCCGAAGGGGAAGAACTCCGCGGCGATCGTGGCCGGTGTCGTCACCACCCCGACCGAGCGGCACCCCGAGGGCGTCACGCGGGTTGTCCTGCTCGGCGACCCGACCAAGGCCCTGGGCGCGCTGTCGGAACCGGAGTGCTCGCGGGTGATCGCCGCGCTCGACCTCGCCGAGCGGATGCAGGTCCCGGTGGAGTGGTTCGCACTGTCGGCGGGGGCGCGGATCTCCATGTCCTCCGGCACCGAGAACATGGACTGGGTCGCCGCCGCACTCAAGCGGATCGTCACGTTCACCCAGGACGGCGGCGAGATCAACATCGTGGTCGCCGGGATCACGGTCGGCGCCCAGCCGTACTGGAACGCCGAGGCGACGATGCTCATGCACACCAAGGGCATCCTCGTGATGACGCCGGACTCGGCGATGGTGCTCACCGGCAAGCAGTCGCTGGACTTCTCCGGCGGTGTGTCGGCCGAGGACAACTTCGGCATCGGCGGCTACGACCGCGTCATGGGCCCGAACGGGCAGGCGCAGTACTGGGCGCCGAACCTGCCGGCCGCTCGTGACGTACTGATGGCCCACTACGACCACACGTACGTCGTACCCGGGGAGGCAACGCCACGGAAGGCGAACACGACCGACCCGGTCGACCGTGACGTGTCCGAGTTCCCGCACACGGTGGCTGGCAGCGACTTCACCACCGTCGGACAGATCTTCTCCACCGGACACAACCCGGACCGCAAGAAGCCCTTCGACATCCGTACGGTGATGCGTGCGCTCTCCGACCAGGACCACCCGGTGCTGGAACGCTGGGCCGGGATGGCCGACGCCGACACCTCCGCGGTGCAGGACGTGCACATCGGCGGTCGGCCGGTCTGCCTGATCGGGATCGAGTCGCGGCCGGTGCCGCGGCGCGGTTTCCCGCCCACCGACGGACCGGACACCTACACCGCGGGCACGCTGTTCCCCGGGTCGTCGAAGAAGACGGCGCGGGCGATCAACTCGGCGTCCGGCAACCGGCCGCTGGTCGTCCTGGCGAACCTGTCCGGTTTCGACGGCTCACCGGAGTCGATGCGCAAGCTCCAACTGGAGTACGGCGCCGAGATCGGCCGGGCGATCGTCAACTTCGACGGCCCGATCGTGTTCTGCGTGATCTCCCGCTACCACGGCGGAGCGTTTGTGGTGTTCTCCAAGGCACTCAACCCGAACATGACCGTACTGGCGCTGGAGGGCTCGTTCGCCTCGGTGCTCGGTGGTGCCCCGGCGGCAGCGGTGGTGTTCTCCGGTGAGGTGAACAACCGCACCGCGACCGACCGGCGGGTGACCGAGCTGCAGGCGCAGGTCCTGGCGGCCACCGGTGCCGAACGGGCGGCGCTGAACGCCCAGCTCGCCGAGGTGCAGTCCGCCGTCCGGGCGGAGAAGCTCGGCGAGGTCGCCGCGGAGTTCGACCGCGTACACAGCATCCAGCGCGCGGTCGAGGTTGGCTCGGTGGACGCCATCATCGGTGCTGCCGAGCTGCGGCCACGCATCATCGAGGCCATCGAGGCCGGCATCAACCGCTGACACCACCCCGGCGTACGGCGGGCCGGAACCCGCCACGAGCACGAGCACCCGGTACGGATGACGTGATCGGCCCGCACGGGGCCGATCACGTCATCCGTCTGTTGGGAGGTGGGGAGACCACCGATGATCAGGGACATGACCACCGGCTTGCCCGCACGTCGGGAGGCTCTTCGTAATGTTCGCGATGCTCGACGCTGGCACCTTCTACGAACCCCGGTCCGTCCACTCAGCCTGAGTCACCCCTCTGGCACTGGCCTCGAACGGGTCCCCGCACGCCCGGCAGTCGTACTCATCGAGCGAGTCAGCAGCGACCGAATGGCCGCAGAAGTCGCAGGGACGCGTGCCCACATCCTCCAGGGACTGAATAGGCGGATCGACTCCCATGCCAGCCAGAGTGCCAGACAGGGCGATACCGCCGATGACCGCACCTTTGCCGAAACCCATAGGGCGCCCATGCCCGGCGCTCATCAATCAGGCCCGGAATGCAATCAGGCCCGGAAAACAAGTTAGGGCCACCCCGAAGGGTGGCCCTAACTCAAAAGAAGTCCGGCGGCGTCCTACTCTCCCACACCCTCCCGAGTGCAGTACCATCGGCGC
>NZ_JBSGCD010000019.1:0-139840 GCF_053601675.1 Micromonospora sp. NPDC004704
CCGCCGCGATCTGGCACAACCGGACCACCGGCCAGCCCGTGACCAGGTCACTCATCGCCTACGACCACTAACTCAGTTAGGACTTACTCGTCTAGGGCAAATGGCTGCTTGTTGATCTCTATTCGCAGCCATTTGCCCTAGATCGACGAGCGTATGCGAGGTCAGAGCATGGACATGTGTACGTGGTCGGTGTGGTCGCTCTCACCGCTGTACGAGCTCCAGCCGGTGGCGGGGAACCAGATCTGCTTGTACCAGATCACGTAGAGGATGCCGAGCCGGTCCGCGTTCCGGACCAGGAACGCGGTCAGGTTGTTGCCGTAGAGCCGTTGGTCCTGCGTACGCGCGGAGGCGAACCCGCTGTTCAGCAGCGACCAGTCACAGGCGCGGCCCTTCGGGTGCTCGAACGGACCGCCGTTGCGGTGGCAGCCGACGAACCGGTTGAAGCCCGCCTTCTTCACCTCGTTGTACGCGTGCAGCGTGCGCGGGGTGACGCAGCCGCTGGTGGTCGGGTCGTCCTTGTTGCACGACTCCTTCGGCCAACCGCCACTGGCCGTACGCGGGGCCGCCTTGGCCACCGGCGAGCTGGCGTTGACGAAGCCGTTGGTGAGCTTCTTGCCGCCGACCAGAGCGAGGGAGCGTTCCGCGTCCTGCTTCTGCCGTGCCATCACGGCCTGCTGCTTCTCCTGCTCCTTGACCTCGGCGTCGGCCAGGGCCTTGGCGCGTTCGACCAGTTCCTGGGCGGTGTTGAGCTCGCGCAGCTTCTGGTCGTTGACCGCGTTCATCTCGTCGAGCGCGACCGCCCGGTCCAGGAACGAGTCCGGGGACGCGCTGTTGAGCAGCGCCGACACCGCGCCGAGCCTGCCGGTGCGGTAGGAGCGGGCGGCGATCTCGGTGACCTGGGGAGTCAGCTCCTCGATCTGGACCTCGGCCTTCGCCAGCTCGGTGGCCAGGACGGCCTGACGCTTCTTCGAGGCGTCGAGGGCGGCCTTGGCGTCGGCGAAACGACGGCCGGTCGCCTCCAACACCTCGCTCAGCAACTGGTTGTCGGACTCGGTCGCCGGGGCCGGCGTTGCCGGCGCGGCCTGGACCGGGACCGAGAACGGCGCCACCATGAGCAGGGTGGTAACCAGGGTCAGGGCAGGCGTGAACCATCGGCGGAGGGGTGCCGTCATGCAGGATCCTTCCGTTGGTCGCCGACCGGGTTAGCTGACGGGTTCGGGATGGAAGTGATCCCTACCGCTGTTGCGGATTCACCCCACGTACTCGGTTCCCCGGTTCGTCCAGGACGATTAGGCGACGGTCCCGCCGGCACCGGTTGGCGCCGATTGGCGTTGACCGCGAAGAATCTTACCGTGTGACGCGTCCCGATGGGCATGCCCATCCGGTACGAAAAGCGTTATGGGACAACAACTTTCGGTTATTATCCGCGGTTCCGACCAACATGGATACCCGCTGTAATGGTGATGGCGCCGATTGTCGAATCAGCGATCGCCGATCAGCGGTTGCCGCGTTTGCGCGACGGCTGCGCCTTTCCCGTCGACTGGTTGCCGGCCGCGGCTTTCCGGGCCGCCGCCGCACGTCTGGCCGCCGCGGTGGTGACGGGCCGCCCACGGTTCGCCGGACCGGTGTTGATTCTGGCCGTACGTCGCGGCCGGATCGCCAGGGCGACGATGACAATCACCCCGACCAGCAGCAGCACCGGCAGCAACCAGACCAGCGGGCTGCCGTCGTCGGAGGCGCCACTGGCGTTGTCCGGCACCGGCGACGCGGATGCGACGGTGTTGCCGGCACCGGGATTGGTCGACGCCGGCCTGTCCGGGTTCTCGGCCAGGGCGAGCAGTGCCGGGTCGGCGGCGTTCGTCGGTGCGCTCCAGCCCTGCGGCGCGCGGGTCGGCGCCCCGGAGTAGGAGAACTTCACCGTGCCGCGTACGGGCTCGCGGTCCGAGGCCACCGACAGGTAACTGGCGGTGTACTCGCCCTTCTCCGGCCAGTGCGAAACCTGGACGAACGCCGAGAATCCGGTGTGGTAGAGCTTCGGCTCCCACTTGCCGTTGACCAGGTTCAGCTCGGTCACCGGGCGGTCGAGCCGCTTGTCCGGGCCGGGCCGCCAACCGGCGTCGACCCGTACGCCGCTCGGCGCGGTGACGGTGAAGTACGCGTTGGCCGCCGGAGCCTCGGTGAAGTACAGCTCCAACGACTGCATCGGTTGGGACAGCGTGGCGCCGGCAACCGGGTTGGAAACGGCGAGCTGACCGTGTGCGGACGCCGGTGATCCGGCCACCGCGAGGGCGATCGTGGCGCCGAGAACAACGGCGAACAGGCGGCATGCCGCGCGGACGGTAACCAGCCGGGTCGATCGCATCGGCCCATCATGGTGGCTTCCGCTGTGCCCGGCAAGACGCTACAGTCGCTTCCCGATGTCACGGGACCGGCTGACCGGGGAGATGTTGATGATGCCCTCTATCGGCCGTCGCCGTGCACTGGCCGCACTGACCGGTGCCGTCCTGCTGGCCGTCGCGGGCACCGGATGCGGGTCCACCGACGAACCGGTGGACTCCAGCGCGCCGGTCGAGGTGGCCATCACCATCACCGAAGGCCGGTCCGAGCCGCAGCCGGGCCGGGTGGACGCGAAGAAGGGCCAGTCCGTCCGGATCACCGTGACCAGCGACGTTCCGGACCGGGTGCACGTGCACGGGTACGAGGTCGGCGCGGAACTGCCCGCCGGCCAGCCGGCCACGGTCGAGTTCGTGGCGGACATGGACGGCCTGTTCGAGGTCGAGACGCACGAGTCGGGCGTGTTGCTTTTCCAGCTACTGGTCCGATGAGGACGGTCCCCGAACTGCTGGCCCACGGGGTCGGCGGGCGGCAGGACCTGCCCATCCCGTTCGCGTACGCGGTGACGGGTGCGGCGTTGGCCCTGGTCATCTCGTTCGTGGTGCTGGGCGCGTTCTGGCGGGAGCCGAGGCTGGGTGACGCCGAGGCGGGTCGGCCGCTGCCGGACCGGGCCGCCCGGCTGGTCGACTCGGCCGGTTGGCACTGGACCCTGCGAATCCTGGGACTGGTGCTCGCGGGCTACTTCGCGATCGGGCTCTTCTTCGGCCCGGACGTCGACCGCAACCCCACCGCCGGACTGTTCTACGTGCTGTTCTGGGTCGGGCTGGTGCCCGCCTCGCTGCTGTTCGGACCGGTGTGGCGGGCGCTGAATCCCCTGCGTACGGCCTATCTGCTCGCTGCCGCGCTGCTCCGGCGGGATCCGCGTCGGGGCCTGCTGTCGCTGTCGCCGCGACTGGGTTACTGGCCGGCGGCGCTGGGCCTGCTGGCGTTCGTCTGGCTGGAACTCGTCGCGCCGGACCGGGCCACCGTCCCGGTCATCCGCACCTGGCTGGTCGCGTACGCGCTGCTGATGCTGGTGGGGGCGGCCGTGTTCGGGGTCGGGTTCTTCGATCGGGGCGACGCCTTCGAGGTGTACAGCGACCTGGTCGGCCGGCTGGCGGTGGTCGGCCGTCGCGACGACGGGGTGCTGGTCTGGCGCAACCCGCTGGAGGGGATGAGCGGGCTGGCCCCGGCTCCGGGACTCACCGCGGTGGTGGTCGTCCTGCTCGGCTCCACCCTGTTCGACAGCCTCTCCAACGCCCCCGCGTGGTTCCGGTTCGTGCAGAACACGCAACTGCCGGCGGTGCTCACCAACACCGTCGGGATGCTGGTGCTGATCGGCCTGGTGCTGGCCGCGTACGGCCTCACCTGCCTGATCGCGGCGAAGCTGGCACCGGGCGTGCGGCCGGCCGACGTGGCGGCCGAGATCGCCCACTGCATCGTGCCGATCGCGGTCGGGTACGTGCTCGCGCACTACTACTCGCTGCTGGTCCTGGAGGGGCAGCGGACCGTCGCGCTGCTCTCCGACCCGCTCGCCACCGGGGATGCCAACTGGCTGGGTACGGCGGACTGGTCGGTCAGCGCGGCCCTGGTCACCCCGACCGGGGTGGCCATGTTGCAGGTCACGCTGATCGTGCTCGGGCACCTGCTCGGCACCGTGCTCAGCCACGACCGGGCGTTGGTGCTGTTCCCCGGCCGGTCCGCGATCGCCGCGCAGGTGCCGCTGCTGGTGCTGATGGTCGGCTACACGGTCGCCGGCCTGCTCCTGCTCTTCGCCGGCTGACCCCGCACCGCCCGTTCCTGTCGCCTTCCGGCACGTCACCGCCCGAATCGATCGAAGCTGGCAATGAGTCCCACTTCTGACTTGCACACATAGCGATGTACGCATACTTTGTGGGAGACGGCGCGACGACGAGGGAGGGCGACCCATGGGTGCAGGCCACGACCACGGCGGTCACATGCTCAGGGCAGGCGAGAAGCACCGCCGCCCACTCTGGGCCGCGCTTGCCGTACTGACGGTGTTCATGCTGGTCGAAGCCGTCGCCGCGTGGCTGACCGGCTCGCTGGCCCTGCTCTCCGACGCCGGCCACATGTTCACCGACGTGCTCGGCATCGGCATGGCCCTGGCCGCGATCACCGCCGCCAGCCGCGCCAACCTCGACACCCAACGCACGTTCGGCCTCTACCGGCTGGAGGTCCTCGCCGCCCTCGGCAACGCCGTACTCCTCTTCGGGGTGGCGATCGCGGTCCTGGTCGAGGCCGTACGCCGGTTCGGTGACCCGCCCGAGGTCGCCGCCGGACCGATGCTCGTCGTCGCCGTCGGCGGCCTGCTGGCGAACATCGTCGCCTTCCTGCTGCTGCGCTCCGGAGCCAAGGAGAGCCTGAACGTGCGCGGGGCGTACCTGGAGGTGCTCGGGGACCTGCTCGGCTCGGTCGGCGTCATCGTCGCCGCGGTGGTCATCACGTTCACCGGGTGGCTCTACGCCGACCTGGTGGTCGCGGTGGCGGTCGGTCTGTTCATCCTGCCGCGCACCTGGCAACTCGCCCGGGCCGCGATCCGGGTCCTGGTCCAGGCCGCCCCGGCGCACGTCGACGTGACCGAGGTACGCACCAGCCTGGCCGGCGTCGCCGGGGTCTGCGACGTACACGACCTGCACGTGTGGACGCTGACCTCCGGCATGGACGTCGTCTCGGCCCACCTCAGCCTCGATCCCGGTGCCGAGGTCGGCCGGGTGCTCACCGCCGCCCGGGAGCGGCTGCACGAGAGCTTCGGCATCGACCATGCGACTCTTCAGGTCGAGCCGCTAACCTCGGCCCGGTTGTGCCAGGACAGCCACTGGTGACTCGGCGGGAACCATCCGGCCGTCCGGCACGACTACCCGTGGGGGCTGTCTGCCATCGCCGTTGGGAGTTGAGCTGGATGCGAGTGTTCCGCCCGCTTGCCGTCATCGCCGTCGCCTGTGCCGCCGTACTCGCGGCCGTGCCGGCGCCCGCCTGGGCGCACAACGAGCTGCGTGCCAGCAATCCGGCCAAGGGCGCCCAGCTCGCCAGCGCGCCGGCCGAGGTGGTGCTCGACTTCGCCGAACGCCTCAACCCCAAGTTCACCACCGTCGCGGTGACCGACAAGGCCGGTGCGGCCGTCGGCACCGGCCAGCCGGAGGTGACCGGACCCCGCGCGGTGCAGCGGCTCCGGCAGCCGCTCGACGCGGGCGACTACACGGTGGCGTACCGGGTGGTGTCGGTCGACGGTCACCCGGTCAGCGGCAAACTCACCTTCACCGTGACCGCGCCGCCGCCCGCCGCCGCACCGGTGAGCCCCTCTGCGGCGACCCAACCGTCGACCGGGCCGGACCCGACCGCCGCACCCGCCGGGGCGACGGCGTCCCCCTCGGACGACCTGCCGGGTGAACTCGCCGGGGACGAGTCCACCACCGAAAGTGGGGGCAGCCTCGTACCGGGTCTGCTGCTTGCCGGCGTCGCCGTGCTGGCGATCGGCACCGGCTTCCTGCTCATCCGGCGCCGCCGGACCACCCAGCCGTGACCGGCCCGGACCAGCCGGCCGTGGGCACACCGGTCGTGGATGGGCCGGACCCCGTCGTCGGCACCACCGACCGCCCCACCGCCACGGCCGGGCCCGGCCCGGCCCACCCCGGCGGGTGGCCGGTCGCCGCCGCTGGGCTGCTGGTCGCCGTCGGGGTGCTGGCCGCACTGCTGTCGTACGGGGGAGCCACCCGCCGGGAGATCCTCCCCGGCCTGGCCGACGCCGGCCCGATCACCCCGTGGGCGTTGCCCATCGCCCGGCTCGGCATGCAGGTCGGCGCGGTTGTCACCGTCGGCCTGCTGCTCGCGGCGGTGCTGCTCTCGGCCCGTGCCGCCGGAGGTGGCCTCTCCGCCACCGGCTACCGGCGGGTCCGGGCGGCGGCCTGGTCCGCGCTCGGCTGGTGCCTCGCCAGTGTCGCCGCGCTCTGCCTCACCCTCGCCGACGTGCTCGGCCTGCCGATCGCCGAGGCGGTGTCGGTCACCTCGGTCGTCAACTTCGCCACCACCGTCCAGCTCGGGCAGGCGTTGGCCCTCTCCGGCTGGCTGGCCGGGGCGATCTTCCTGATCTGCCGGGCCGCGCTGACCCCACGGACCGCCGGTGTCGCGCTCCTGCTCGCCGTACTGGCGATGGTGCCGCCGGTTTTCACCGGGCACGCCGCCGCGGCCAGCAACCACAAACTCGCGGTCTCCGGGCTGCTGCTGCACGTCGTACCGGTGGCGGTCTGGGCCGGTGGGCTGCTGGCCCTGGCGCTGACCGGTCGCGCCAGGACCGACCAACTGGCCATCGCCGTACGCCGGTTCTCCCCGCTCGCCGCCGGCTGCCTGGTCCTGGTCGCCGCCTCCGGCCTGGTCTCGGCGTACGTGCGGCTGCCCGGCCTCGGCGCCCTCGTCGACACCCGGTACGGCCAGCTCGTCCTGCTCAAGACCCTCCTGCTCGGTGCGCTCGCCGCCGCCGGCTGGTGGCAGCGGCGTGCCGCCCTGCCCGGTCTGCTCGACGGCGACCGGAGCCGGTTCATCCGGATCGCCACGGTGGAGGTGCTGATCTTCGCCGCCGCGATGGGCACGGCCGTGGCCCTGTCCCGGACCCCGGCGCCGGTGCCCGGTGAACCCGAGGAGAGCATCGCGCAGGCCCTGCTCGGCTACCCGCTGCCGGCGGCCCCCGACGCCGCCCGGCTGCTCGGTGACTGGCTGCCCGAACCGGTCCTGATCGCCGTCGCGCTCGCCATCGCCGGTTACTACCTGGGTGCGGTGGCCCGGCTCCGGCGTACGGGCGGGCAGTGGCCGGTGTGGCGTACGGCCACGTTCCTGCTCGGCTGCGCGGTGATCGTGGTCGCCACCTCCAGCGCCCTGGCCCGGTACGCACCCCTGCTGTTCAGCGTGCACCTGCTCCAGCAACTGCTGCTGACCACGGTCGCGCCGATCCTGCTCGTGCTCGGCGCCCCGCTCACCCTGGCCCGACAGGTGCTGCCGACATCCGTCACCCCCGGCTGGCCGGGAGTACGGGAATGGCTACGGGGAGCCGGGGCGTCCCGTACCGGATTGCTGCTGACCCGGCCGGTGGTGGCGGCGATCCTGCTCGCCGGGACGGGTTTCCCGCTCTACTACACCGGGATCTACGACCAGGCCCTGCGTTCACACGCCGCCCACCTGGTCATGGTCGGGTACTTCCTGGCCACCGGTTGGCTCTTCTTCTGGGTGGTGCTCGGTACCGACCCGGTGCCACGCCGTGCGGGCTACCCGGAGCGGCTGTTGGCCGTACTGCTGCTGGTGGTGTCGCAGGTTGCCCTCGGGCTGGTCCTCGCCGGCTCGGACACCCTGCTCGCCGCCGACTGGTCCACCGCGCTGGCCCGTCTCTGGGGCGACCCGCCCCTGTTGGACCAGCAGAACGCCGGTCGCCTGCTCTGGTCGCTCGGCAGTCTTCCTCTCCTCGCCGTCCTGGCCACCCTCGCCGTCCGCTGGCGCCGCGCCCGCCCGCCGTCCACCCCCGCATAGGACCCGCCCGCCCCCGTCAATGCGACGCCACGTCCGCCGCGCACCCGCACTTTCACTGAAAGAGTGGTTATTCGGCGTGGGATAACCACTCTTTCAGTGAAAGTGCGTTGATCCGCGTGCATGCGTGCGTGCGTGCGTGCGTGCGGGGCGTGCGGGGCGTGCGGGCGTGGAGGAGTGCGGGGCGGGCAGGGGTGGTCAGGAGCGGAGGCGCCAGCGGGTGGGGGCGCCCGAGGCCGGCGCCGACCCTGCCGAGGTCGCCTCGGCGGGCTCGGGTTCGGGGTCGGTGGTTGACGGGTCGGGGGTTGACGAGTCGGACGTTGTCGCGGCAGGTGCGTTGGGGTCGGCAGATCCGGTGGGTGTGGTGGACTCGGCGGTCGAGGCGGCAGCCGGGGTGGGGGCGGCGGGTTCCGGGTCCGGTGCGGGCTCGGGTTGGCGGCGGCGGGCGATGGCGGCACCGGCGAGCGCGGCGGTGACGAGCAGGGCGATCAGCAGCCCGACCCGCAACACGTCCGAGAAACGGTCGGTGGCGACGTCGTCGCTGGCGGTGGCCCCGGTGCCGTCCTCCGCGTCGGCGGCCGCACCGGGTGCGGCGGGTGGGGGAGCGGCCGGAGCCAGCAGGGCGACCACGGGTGCCGGACCGGTGCCGGCGGCAGCGGCCGAGCCGGGCGGGGTGCTCCACCGCACCTGGGTACCGTCGGAGTAGGTCTGGGTCACGTCGAAGACGAGCTGCTCGGTGTCGGGCATCGGTCCCAGCGAGACCACCAGCTCGGCGACACCCGGCGCGGCGGGCGGTGCCGTACGGGTCCAGATGATCGCCGAGGTCACCTCGGTCACCGCGCCGTGGTGGATGCCACCGAGCGGCTGGTTGAGCGGGCGGGTGGTGGTGGTCGGTCCCCAGTCCGGCACCGACATCGGATACACCTCGGCGACCGGCGCCGACTCGGGCAGCCGCAACTCGACCCGGGTGGTGTACGCCCCGGCACGCTCGTCCGGAACCCGGAAGGTGAGCTTCGCGGCGTCACCCCGGTACGCCTGAGCCGGGGTCACGGTCACATCCGCCGCCGCCGGCACGGCGAACGCCGCCCCGCCCCCGAGCACGCCGGCGAGCAGGGCGCCCAGCAGCGCGGCCCCTACCGCCGGTGTTCTGCCGGCCCGTACCGATCCAGTCATCAGCGACCCTCCTTCGACCCGTACCCGTGCCCCATCCTGGTAGTTCGCAGGCGGGACCGGAAAGGTTCAATCCACCGGCAGATCGGTATCGCTGCCCAGGTACGCCAGCACCGCCAGGACCCGACGGTTGGTGTCCTCGGTCGGGGGCAGGTCCAGCTTGCCGAGGATGTTGCCGACGTGCTTGCCGACCGCCGCCTCCGAGACGACCAGTGTCCTCGCGATCGACGCGTTCGACCGCCCCTCGGCGATCAGGCCGAGCACCTCCCGTTCGCGTACGGAGAGCCGGGCGAGCGGGTCGCGGCGGCGGCGCAGCAGTTGCCGTACCACCTCGGGGTCGACCACGGTGCCGCCGTCGACGATCCGGCGCAGCATGCCGACGAACTCGGCGACGTCGACCACCCGGTCCTTCAGCAGGTAGCCGACCCGTCGGCAGTCGCCGGAGTCGAGCAGCTCGGCGGCGTACCCGAGCCGGACGTACTGGCTGAGCACCACCACGGCCAGGTCCGGACGGGTGCGGCGCAGCCGTACCGCCGCCCGGAGCCCCTCGTCGGTGGAGCCGGGCGGCATCCGTACGTCGGTCACCACCAGGTCCGGTGCGTGCTCGGTGACGGCCGCGACCAGCGTCTCGGCGTCGCCGACCGCCGCGACCACCTCGAACCCGAAGCGGTGCAGGAGCCCGACCAGCCCCTCCCGGAGCAGCACCCCGTCCTCGGCGAGGACGACCCTGGTCACCGGGGACACGGCAGCTCCACCCGGAGCAGGGTCGGCCCGCCGGCCGGGCTGGAGAGCAGCATCCGCCCGCCGACCACGGCCACCCGGTCGGCCAGCCCGGTCAGCCCGGTGCCCCGGTTCGGGTCGGCCCCGCCCCGACCGTCGTCACCGACCTGTACGGCCACCCGCCCGGCCCGCTGTTCCATGGTCACCGAGACCTCGGTCGCGCCGCTGTGCCTGGCCGCGTTGGTGAGCGCCTCGGCGACCACGAAGTAGACCGCCGCCTCCAGTTGGCCGGGCAGCCGCCCGGACGGTTCACAGTGGACGGTTACGGGAATCGAACACCGATCGGCGAGTTCGCTCAGCGCGGCCGGCAGCCCGCGTTCGGTGAGGATCTGCGGGTGGATGCCGTGGACGATCTCCCGTAGCTCGACCATGGCCTGTTTGGCCTGCTCGTGCGCGGTGGCCAGGGTGCCGGCCGCGGGTGAGTCGGCGGGCAGGTCGAGCCGGGCGAGGCCGAGTTGCAGGGTGAGGCTGACCAGCCGTTGCTGGGCACCGTCGTGCAGGTCGCGCTCGATCCGGCGACGTTCGGACTCGAACGCGTCCACCAGCCGGGCCCGCGACCGGGCGACCTCGACCAACTCCGCCCGCAGTTGCTCCCCGGTTCCGCCACCGCCGTCGTGCAACAGCAACCGGGCGACCGCGCCGTGCGCGCCGGCCAGGACCGCGAGCAGGTACGGCACCGAGGGCAGCAGGAGCAGACCGGCGACCGCGTACCGTAGCGCGTCCCCGACCGAGTCGACCGTGTCGAACCCGAGCGACACCGGGCCGACGTCCTGCCCGACCAGGAACGGGCTGGCCACGAGGGTCACGATCAGCACCGGCACGGCGAGGACCGCGCCGTACAGCACCGGGACGGCGGTGACGAGCAGGAACGTGTAGCCCACTGCCCGCCAGGTGGTCGCCTCGGCGTACCGGTGGCGAAGCCAGGGCCACGGTCCGGGGGCGATCGGCGGGTGGCGGACGACCACCGGCGGCCCGGTGTCGACCAGTCGCAGCCGGCGCCTTTCCACCGCCGCCACCGGCATCGCCACCAGCGGCCCGAACGCCGCCACCAGCACCGCTCCGACCAGTACGGTCATCAGCAGGGTGCCCAGTGGCTGGAATTCACCGGTGGTGACCCGGCGGAGCGCGATCAGCCAGGGGAAGCCGAGCACCAGCGACGGCAACCCCACGGCGGCGACCACCGGCGCCGTGGTGAGCAGATAGGCCAGCGACCGCCACGGCCAGGCGCCGATCAGGAATCGCCGACGCCCAACCGATTCAAGTGGGGTTCGGGAGGTGTTGTCGAGTGTGGATTGTCGTTCGATGACCGCGGTTTCTCTGTCGGGAAGCACGGAATCGACGCTAACGGTCGGCCATCGGTGGATACATCCGCCTGAGGCTAGACCTCGGGTATGGCCAGCCCTACCCCGAATGGGAGATCGGTATTACCGTCGCCCGGCTTTTCCGGGTCATATTCTTCCGGCGGCGAGCACCGGTCGCTTTTCCATTGCGAGTCGTTCCAACAGCGGCACCGCATGGTCGGGTCCGGGCAGGGCGGCGATCTCGTCCCGAAGCCGTACGGCGGCCCGGCGGTAGCCGTCGTCGGTGAGCACGGTGGTGACCGCCTCGGCGGCGGCTTCCGGGGTGACGCTGAACGCGTCGAGCACCCGGCCGACACCGAGTTCCGCACAGCGGGCCGCGTTCGCCGGCTGGTCGGCGCCCATTGGCGTCAGCACCATCGGCAGGCCGTGTTCCAGCGCCCCGAGCACGCTGCCCGAGCCGGCGTGCGAGACCACCAGGTCGGACCGGGGCAGGACGAGCGCCTGGGGCACGTAACGCTCGATGCGTACGTGGTCGGGTTGCCGGCCGAACTCCGTCGGATCGAGCTGCTTTCCGACCGTGACGAGCAGGTTGATGTCCAGTTCCCCGAGCCCGGCGATGAGCCGGGGAAACAGGTCACCGGATTCGATCGGGAACTCGGTGCCGAGGGTGAGGTAGACGCCGGGCCGACCCTCCGTCCGCCCCTCCCACGGCAGGGCGGTCGGGTCCGCCGACGGCGGTGGTGTGACCGGGCGGATCGAGTGCGCGGTGGCGGGCAGCGGGCAGGCCGGATCGCGGTAGCTCGGTGGGGCGGGAGCGAGCACCAGGTAACGGCTGAGCATGGCGAGTTCGGGGTCGGGCGGCAGGTCGTACGCGGCGCGCAGCTCGTTCAGCGGTTCGGTGACGAGGTCGGGCCGGATCAACGAACCGGCGGCCAGGACCAGCACACTCGCGTACGGCAGGCCGAGGCGTTCGGCCGCGACCATGGTGCCGAAGTCCGCCTCGTCGCAGACCACCAGGTCGGGTTGCCAGGTGGGGCAGATGTCGAGCATCCGTTCGGCGTTCCGCCGGGCGGCCCGGCCGGCGAAGATCTCGCGTACCTCGCGGTCGATCTGCGCGAAGTCGATCGGCCGCAACGGGATGCGCTCGGGGGGCGCGGTGGGCGTACCCTGCGGCGGGCCGTCGGCCGGGGGTGTCTCGGTGACGAGGGCCGTGAAACCGGCCGCTTCGACCGTTGCGGCCATCCCCGACGCGCAGGCGAAGGCGACCTGGTGACCGGCGGCCCGGGCGGCGCGGGCGATCGGCACGAGCGGGATGAAGTGGCCACTGCCACCTGCGAAGCTGAAGAGAAAACGCACCCACCGACCTTTCCCTATCGGATCGGCGGGTTCAACAGGTATTGCCGGATTCACGAACCGCTCGCTGAGTAGGCAGTGTCGGGTTTTATTTCGCACGCCTGTGTTGAAACGCTGTTCGATGGGTGCTAGAAAGGGTCGTGCCGAAGGTCGTCGATCATGATCAGCGTCGGGAGGAACTCGCTCGGGCGGTCTGGGCCGTGGTCGCCCGAGCCGGCGTCGAGGGTGCGACCGTACGCGCGGTGGCCGCCGAGGCCGGCTGGTCGATGGGGGCCCTGCGGTACTACTTCGCCACCCAGGAGGGCCTGCTGCGGTTCGCCCTGGAGGTGATGCTCCGCCGTACGCCCGAGCGGCTCCGGGTCCAGCTCGCGACCGGCCAACCCGGCCTCGAACGGGCGCAACGGATCATCGAGGAACTCCTGCCGCTCGACCAGGAGCGACTCGCCGAAGGGCTGGTCTGGCTGGCGTTCCTGACCAGGGCAAGGGTCGACCGCAGCTTCGACGACCTGCGCGAGACGGGCTGGCGCGGCGAACGGTACATCTGCCGGCTCGCGGTGGCCGAGATCGCCGGGTGCCCGTGGCCGGCCGACCTCACCGCGCCCCTGCCCGGCGAGGTGCTGGAAGCCGGAGCGGCGGACCTGCACACCTTCGTCGACGGACTCACCCTGCAGGGCGCCACCTTCCCCGAGGAACTACCGCCGGCACAGGTACGCCACCTGTTGAGCCGGCGACTCGAAACGCTGGAATCCGCCGTACGAGAGGATGGTCGATGGACGCCGGGTTGATCGGATCCCTGGTCCTGTTAGCTCTGATCGACAGCACGAGCTTCGGAACACTGCTGATCCCGATCTGGATGATGCTCGCCCCCGGCCGCCTGCACGCGTCCCGGCTACTGATCTTCCTTGGCACCGTCGCCGTCTTCTACCTCGCGCTCGGCGTGGCACTGACCGCCGGTGCCGCGGCGCTGCTGGACGACATCCGACCGCTGCTCGACACCACACCGGTCCAGGTGGTGCAGCTCGTCCTCGGCATCGTCCTGCTCGTCCTCGCCTTCCGCACCGGCCGGAAGAAGGAAGGGGCCGAGCCGGGGCGGCTGATGCGGTGGCGCGAGCGGGCGATGACCGGCGAGGGGTCGTCGAAGGCACTGATCGCCCTGGCCCTGACCGCGGTCACCCTGGAGGCGGCGACGATGTTGCCGTACCTGGGCGCCATCGGGCTGCTGAGCGGGGCCGAACTGGCACTGCCGGTGACCGCTGCCGTACTCGCCGGATACTGCCTGGTGATGATCCTGCCGGCGCTGGTGCTGCTCGGCGCCCGGATGATCGCGGCCAACGCGGTGCAGCCCGTACTCGTCTGGGTCAACGGGTGGATGACCCGCAGCGCCGCCGAGACCACCGGATGGATCGTCGGCATCGCCGGTTTCCTGCTGGCCTCGAACGCGGCCGGGGAACTGGGACTCTTCGACGCGATCGACACCCTCTCCGGGGCGAAGTAGGGCGGCTCAGCGGGCTATCGCCAGCCCGAACGGGACCGGTCCGAGGGCGGCGACCAGTGGGCGTACGGCCAGCGGGAAGGTCTCGGTCCACCGGGCCGTGACGAGGCCGCCCAGGTCGACCACCCACTCGTGCCGCCAACCCAGAGCGGCCAGGAACCGCCCGGTGGCCTGCCTGGCCTCGGCCCGGTCGCCGGACACGAACACCGTGGGCGGGGTGGGCAGGCGTCCGGGGTCGGCCATCAGCGACACGTGCATGGTGTTCAGCGCCTTGACGACGAAGGTCGCCGGCAGGGCCGCCTGGATCTGCTCGGCCAGACTGCTGCCGGGATGGAGCAACGCGGTGGCGAACCCGTCGTCGCCGATCCGTACCCCGTTGGCGACGTCGACCAGGATCCGGCCGGCGAGCGAACCGCGCAGGTCCGCCAGGGCCCGCACCGAAACCGCGCCGGGCAGGGCGTTGACCACGATCTCGGCCCCGGCGACGGCGTCGGCCGGGGACGCGACGGCGACGCCGTCGCCACCCCAGTTCAAGCCCTCCGGCGTACGGGAGCCGACCACGACCGGGTGGCCGTGGGCCGCGAGCGGGCCGGCGAGCGCCCGGGCCACGTTGCCGGATCCGAGGATGGCGATGCGGGTCATCTGTGCCTCCGAGTGCGTACGTGCGGGGGAGTGGGAGCCGGCGCCGACGTTACGGTTGACCTCCAGCCGCAGGTAGTAGGCACTTCCGGGTGCCCAGGGCACTTCGGGAGGACGTGGTGGTGACACGGGACGCCGCGCGACGGCGGACGGCGGCACGGGAGACGCACCTGGACGCGATGGCCGGGTGTCCGGGGCACCGGGTGCTGGACCGGCTCGGTGACAAGTGGGTCAGCCTGGTGCTGAAGGAACTCGGGTCGGGCCCCCGCCGGCACGCCGACCTGGCCCGGTCGGTCGCCGGGGCGAGCCAGAAGATGCTCACCCAGACACTGCGCGGACTGGAACGCGACGGACTGGTCACCCGTACGGTCACCGCCGGGGTGCCGGCTCGGGTCGACTACCGGCTGACCCCGCTCGGCGTGGGGCTCCTGGAAGCGATGCTGGTCGTGGTCGACTGGGCCGAGCGACACGTCCCGGAGATGGACGCCGCCCGCGCCCGCCACGACGGGAAAATCGTCGGTCCGAAGGCGGGTTGACCTGTCCGGACCGGGCCGGCGGCTCCGACGTCCCGGTCGAACGGCACCGCGCAGGTGCCGGCGGAGAAGGAGGACTCTCGTGAAGTACATGATCCTGTTGTCCGGTTCGCAGCGGGACTACGACGTCCTGGCCGGCAAGCCCGGCAACGGCCCGGCCTGGTCGGCGGAGGACGTGGCGGCGATGCACGAGTTCATGGCAGCGTGGAACAACGAGCTGGTCGAGTCCGGTGAGTTCGTCGACGCCCAGGGCCTGAGCGCCCCGGTCCACGCCCGGCGGATCGAGTTGCGCGACGGTGTTCCGGTGGTCACCGACGGGCCGTACGCCGAAACCCAGGAGGTCCTGGCCGGCTACACCATCGTCGAGTGCAGGAGCTTCGACCGGGCCACCGAGATCGCCGCGCGCCTGGCGAACACCCCCCACCCGGACCAGGGCGGATCCGGTCCGGAGTGGTACGTCGACGTACGGCCGATCGTGGAAGGCGTCGAGGAACTGAGCATCTGATCAACGACGTGCCGGACACCGAGGTCGAGGACCTGTTGCGCACCCTGGCGCCGCAGGTCCTCGGCGCGGTGGTACGCCGCTACGGGCATTTCGACACCGCCGAGGACGCGACCCAGGAGGCACTGATCGCGGCAGCGGCCCAGTGGCCGAGGGACGGACTGCCGGACCACCCGCTCGGCTGGCTGATCACGGTCGCCGCGCGCCGGCTGACCGACCTGCTCCGCAGCGAGCAGGCCCGGTTACGCCGGGAGGACACTGTCGCCCGGTGGACCCTGCCGGAGCAGTGGCTAGCATCGGCCGCCGACCGTACCGCCACGGACTCCGACGACACGCTCGTCCTGCTGTTCATGTGCTGCCACCCCGCGCTGACCCCGGCCGCGCAGATCGCGCTGACCCTGCGGGCGGTCGGCGGCCTGAGCACCGGGGAGGTGGCCCGGGCGTTCCTCGTACCGGAGGCGACCATGACCCGGCGGATCACCCGGGCCAAGCAGCGGATCAGGGACAGCGGCATCCCGTTCGGCCTGCCCCCGGCCACGGAACGCGCCGCGCGGCTCGGCGCGGTGCTGCACGTCCTCTACCTGATCTTCAACGAGGGGTACGCCAGCACCACCGGCCCCAGCCTGCACCGGGCCGAACTGTCGACCGAGGCTATCCGGCTGACCAGGCTGGTGCACCGGCTGCTGCCCGACGACGGGGAGGTGGCCGGACTGCTCGCGCTGATGCTGCTGACCGACGCCCGGCGGTCGGCGCGTACGGGACCGGACGGCGCGCTGGTGCCGATGGCGGAGCAGGACCGCAGCCGGTGGGACGCGGGGCAGATCCACGAGGGGGTCGGCCTGCTCACCGAGGCGCTGCCGCGCGGGGCGACCGGCCCGTACCAGCTCCAGGCGGCGATAGCCGCGATCCACGACGAGGCACCGACCGCCGAGGCGACCGACTGGCCCCAGATAGTCGCCCTGTACGAGCTGCTCCTGCGCCTGTCCGACAGCCCGGTGGTGGCCCTGAACCACGCCGTCGCGGTGGCCATGGCCCGGGGCGCGGAGGCGGGGCTGGACCTGCTCGGCAAGCTCGAAACCGACCAGCGGATCGCCGGAGACCGCCGCCTGTACGCGGTCCGCGCCCACCTGCTGGAGATGTCCGGCGACCACGGCGGCGCCCGCCGGGCGTACGAGAAAGCCGCCAGCCTGGCCACCAGCCTCCCGCAACAGCGCTACCTCAACGCCCGCGCCGCCCGCCTCGCCGAGGACCAGTAGTCAGCCGACCTGGTTGTTGTCCTTGAGCGCACCCCAGCCGTGCCAGGTGTCGATCTCGATCCAGGCACTGACCCGACCGCGATCCCGCCGTGCGTACGCCTGCCCGCGGTAGTGCAGGGAAAGCCGGTCGATGTCCGCCAGGTCGGTGTCCTCGCGCAGGTCGACGACGCGCCCCATGAGGCTGACGTGGGTGTACCAGCCGCCCTCGTCCAGAACGGTGAGCGCCACCCGGGGGTCGTTGCGGATATGGCCCAGCCGACGGCGTCCCTCGTCCATGTTCACCAGGATCCGGCCGTCGTCCCACAGGTACCAGGTCGCGGTGGACACCGGCTGACCATCCGCCTTGAGGGTGGTCATGACGGCCGGGTTCGGCTTGCGCAGCAGGGCAATGGCGGGTTCGGGAAGCGGCGGTTTGGACATGTTCCAACTCTCTTTTTCGGGGCAGCGTGACGTCCCCCACGTTACGCAGGTACCCGGTCATGATCCACCTCGTACGCGCGGAACGGGTTGCGCTGTACCTACTGGTATGTACAGACTGTCGGCATGGACTCGCGACAACTGCTGGTCGAGACGATGAGCGAGCTCATGTGGGAGCGTGGCTACGCCGACACGAGCCCGCGTGACGTACGCGAGCGGTCCGGGGTGGGCCAGGGCAGCATGTACCACCACTTCCCGAGCAAACGGGATCTCGCGCTCGCCGCCCTCGAGCGCAACGTCGCCGACCTGTTGCCGGCCACGTCCGAGCTCGACGGTCCGGGCGACCCGATGGCTCGGATCGAGGCCTACCTGAAGCGTCCCCGCGACGCACTCAAGGGCTGCAAGGTCGGCCGGTTGACCCAGGACCGGCAGGTCCGCGAGGACCCGGTGCTGCTCGACCCGGTCGGGCGCGCGTTCACCCAGGTCCACGCGAGCTGGGTGAAGGTGCTTCGCGACGCGGTCGCCGCCGGCGAACTGCGGGACGACCTCGACCCCGAGCGCCTCGCCCACACCCTGATGTCCGTCCTGCAGGGCGGCTACGTGCTCGCGATCGCGCAGCAGGACCCGGGCCCGTTCGACGACGCCCAGGCCGGCGCCCTCGACCTGCTCCGGGCGGCTGCACCAGCCACGCCGAACGACAAGAACGACAAGAGGAAGTGAAACCATGACGGTACGCATCGGCATCAACGGGTTCGGGCGGATCGGGCGCAGCTACCTGCGCGCCGCCCTGGCGAACGACGCCGACGTCGAGGTGGTGGCGGTCAACGACCTCACCGACGCCCGTACGCTCGCCACCCTGCTCGAGTGGGACTCCATCTCCGGCCACCTCGACGGCGTCGCCTTCGACGGCGACGCGATCGCCGTCCAGGGCACGCGCATGAGGGTCTTCGCGCAGCGCGACCCCGCCACCATCCCCTGGGGTGACGTCGGCGCCGACGTCGTCATCGAATCCACCGGCCACTTCACGGACGGAGTCACGGCCGCGGCCCACCTCAAGGGCGGCGCGAGAAAGGTCATCGTCTCGGCACCGGCCAAGGGGGACGTCCCCACGTTCGTCCTCGGGGTGAACGACGACAGACTCGACCCGGACAGCCACGATGTCTTCTCCAACGGCTCGTGCACCACGAACTCGCTCGCGCCGCTGGCAAAGGTGCTGAACGACTCGTTCGGCATCGAGTCCGGCCTGATGACGACGGTTCACGCGTACACGGGCGACCAGCGACTGCACGACGCCCCGCACTCCGACCTGCGTCGGGCCCGCGCGGCCGCCGTCTCGACCATTCCGACGTCGTCCGGCGCGGCCAAGGCGATCGGCAAGGTCATCCCCGAACTCGACGGGCGCCTCACCGGCGCCGCCCTGCGCGTCCCCGTCCCGGTGGGTTCGATCACCGACCTCACCGTGGTCCTGCGACAGAGCGCCAGCGTCGACGACGTCAACGCGGCGTTCCGCGAGGCGGCTGCTTCCCAGCGGCTGCAACGCTACCTGCAGTACTCCGAGGCGCCGCTGGTCTCGGCGGACATCGTCGGCAATCCCTACTCGTCGATCTTCGACGCGCCGCTGACCCAGGCCGTCGGCAACCAGGTCAAGGTGCTCGGCTGGTACGACAACGAGTGGGGATTCTCCAACCGCCTCGTCGAGTTCTCCGAACGGATCGCCGCAGCCGCCTGACGCCGGGCCGGCACCCTTGACAGCCACGGAAACCTTGGCGCGTATTTGGCGCTGTTGGCGGCTGATGGCTGTGGGCAGCCGAACATGCTGGATGAACGATGAAGGCCCGCGACCGGGTTTCCCCTGGTTACGGGCCTTTTCGTGCTGGTCAAGATTGGTGCCCCCGGCAGGATTCGAACCTGCGCCACCGCCTCCGGAGGGCGGTGCTCTATCCCCTGAGCTACGGGGGCTCAGCGACCGGGAAAGAGTAGCAAACACCCGGCCCGGCAGCCGAATCGGTATCCACCAGGCATGGCGCCAGGGGTTGGGGGCGGCGTGCCCCACGTCGGGATCAAGCGTGACCGCCCAGAGTGGGGTACGCCGCCCCCAACCCCCACCCCACCACCTTCAGGAACGACCACACGAAGGCAACGCGTACGGGGCGATCCGGGGTGGAAGCCGCCGGGGCCACTCGCCCCGCCCCCAGGATCCGTCCACCACCACGTGCACCAATCGGCCGTCCACGCCGCTCAGCCGCAGCAGGAAGTCGCGGGGCAGCGGTGGATCCACCGTAGGCGTGGTGATCATGAACTTCATCCGCCCCCGCTGGGACATCGCGGAGATGACGTCGGCCGCCGGCGCGACACCGTGCAGTCGGGTACGGCCGAGCCAGCAGAGTTCCGCGCGGTGCTCCTGGGCGGAACGGACGATTCCGGGGTACTCCTGTCGCATCCAGATGCGTACGGCGTCGACGCAGAGGCCGCAGGCGCGGTCGGTGGGCTCCCGTGGGCCGAGTCCCCAGGCGTGCAGGTATTCGCCGACGGTCGCCGGTTCGATCGTGAGCCCGAACTGGCGCTCGATCAGGGCGGTGACGCTCTGCCTGGTCCAGAGCGGATCGTCGAACCCGAACTGGTCCGGGTACCTGCCCCGCAGTGCGTCGATCAGTTCGAGCTCCTGATCGCGGCTGAGTGCCTCTGCCGGGCCCGACCGCTGCCCGCGCCGAGCGGCCACCGCGCCGTCGCCGCCGATGGTGTGCCGCCGGCACCAGCTGGTGACGGAACGTCGCGCGTCCTTGAGAACAACCCCCACGACTGGGGCAACGAGCCCGGATCATGACTGGTCACGATATCTACGGAGAAAACTCCCTAAAGTGCACAGTCGGGCATAACGGTACGTACAGGAATTAAGCGGGCTACTTTGCGCCTACTTTGTCAAGCAGTGCCTGGATTGCGGTGATTTCCTTCTTCTGGCCCGCGACCATGGTCCCGGCCAGGGACTGCACCTGCTCGTCGTCGGACTCGTCCAGCGCCGCCTCGGCCATGTGGATGCCGCCGAGGTGGTGGTTGAGCATCAGCCGGAGGAACATCGTGTCGAAGTCCTGCCCGGTCGCCGCCCGTAGCTGGGCCCGCTCGGCGTCGGTGGCCATGCCCGGCATCAGACCGTCCCGGACCGTGCCGCCGCCGTCCGACATCCACGCCATCCTCGGGGCCGAACCGGTTGGGCCGAGCTTCCAGTCGCGCAGCCAGGTCAGCATGATGCCGATCTGGGCCTGCTGGGTCAGCGCGATGTCGGCACCGAGCGTCCGTACGTCCGGGTCGGTGGCTTTCTCGTGCGCGAGCATGGCCATCTCGACGGCCTGGGCGTGGTGGGTCGACATGTCCCGCGCGAACCCGGCCTCGACCGAGGTCTCACCGGGCCGGGTCAGCCCCGGGATCAGCAACCCGGCGGCAACGCCGAGGACCAGTCCGACCGCGATCCCGATGGCCACCCAGCCGGTGCTGAACCGGCGACGGCCCTCACCGGTGGCCGAGTTGTCGTCGAAGTCGTCGGAATCGTCGTCGTCGCCCGACGAGCCGTCCCGCTCGAAATCCTCGTCTCCGAGGTCTTCGAGCTGTTCGGGTCGCGGATCGTCGGCGCCCGACGCGCCGGCCGGAGCCGACGCGTCGGGGCGGGTTGCTGTACCCATCGGTGTCCTTACTTCTTACTGGGTTGCGCCGTCTTTGCCGAGGTCACGCGGGGTGGTGCCGGTGGCGGTGATACCGCCGGAGCAGCTCGCGCCCTGCTCGATGCCAGCGTTGGTACGCAGCGACCGGATGAACGTGTCGATCCGGCTGTCGTCCGCGTTGTCGACCTTGAGCTGGTAGCCCCAGGCCTGCAGCGAGATCGGCTTGTCCAGGTTGTCGATCGGGCTCATCAGCATGTACTCGTTGCCGCGCACCTTCTCGGCCAGCTTCGACACCTGGTCGGCCGGGAGCCCGGTCTTGTACGAGACCCAGACCGCGCCGTGCTCCATGCTGTGCACCGCGTGCTCGCTGGCGATCGGCGCGTCGTAGACGTCACCCATGCAGTTCTGCCAGTTGAAGTTGTGCTTGCCGCCCACCGGCGGGGTGAGCGAGTAGCTGACCGGGCCCCAGGCGTGGTCCGAGGCGGTCAGCGACTTGTCCGGCGATTCCCGGTAGTCCTTGATCCCGTCGATGCCGGCGGCCTGCTCGGCCCAGGGCTTGGCACCCTGGAACACCGCCCAGCCGCCCCAGCCGATGATTCCGACGGCGAGTACGCCGACGGCGACGAACAGCGCGATCGGGCCCCAACTGCGGCCCTGGCTGACCTTGACCGGGGCGATCGGCTTGCGGGGGCCCTTGCCGCCACCGCCCGCGCCTCGACCTTGCCCGCCGGGACGGCCGCCACCGGAGTTACCGGTTGCTGGCTTGCCACCCGCCGCCGGCTTTCCACCGGCCGCCGGCTTCTTACCGGTGCTGACCACGGACGGACGGCTTTGATCGCCACCCTGGGTGCTGATGCTCATGGTGCCTCGTCAGGTCGGTCGGTCAGGGGGTGGCGGGTCACAAAGGCGCAGGGTGTCCGCCGAGTGACCGAGTCTACCCCCGGTAACATGTTTCGGTGACTCCCGCCAATCTCGCCGAGGTCGTCCGTACCGCCGCACAGGCGGTCTTCATTTCCCGTGGGCTCGATCCCTCCCTGCTCCCGGAGTCGGTGACCCTGGAGCGACCGCGCAACCCCGAGCACGGCGACTACGCCTCCACGCTCGCCATGCAGCTCGCCAAGCAGGTCGGCGTACCGCCCCGCGAGCTGGCCGCCGGCCTGGCCGAGGAGCTGAGCCGGGCAGTCGGCATCAAATCGGTCGAGATCGCCGGACCGGGCTTCCTCAACATCCGTCTCGACGCGGCAGCCGCCGGGCAGTTGGCCCGCGTGGTGGTCGAGGCGGGTCGGGCGTACGGGCGCAGCGACGTGCTGGCCGGCGAGCGGATCAACCTGGAGTTCGTGTCGGCGAACCCGACCGGGCCGGTGCACATCGGCGGGGTCCGGTGGGCGGCGGTCGGCGACGCGCTCAGCCGGCTGCTCCGGGCGACCGGGGCCGACGTCACCACCGAGTACTACTTCAACGACGCCGGGTCGCAGATCGACCGGTTCGCCCGTTCGCTGCTCGCCGCCGCGAAGGGGGAGCCGGCTCCCGAGGACGGCTACGGCGGGGAGTACATCGCGGAGATCGCCGAGGCGGTCCGGGCGCTGCACCCGGACGTGCTCGACCGCCCCGACGCGGTGGCCCAGGAGGTGTTCCGGGTCGAGGGCGTCGCGCTGATGTTCGACGAGATCCGTTCCTCGTTGGACCAGTTCGGGGTCCGGTTCGACGTCTACTTCAACGAGAAGGACCTGCACGACCGGGGCGAGCTTGACCTGGCCCTGGTCCGGCTGACCGACCAGGGGCGGACCTACGAGCTGGAGGGCGCCACCTGGCTGCGTACCACCGACTTCGGTGACGACAAGGACCGGGTGCTGCGCAAGTCCAACGGCGAGTGGACCTACTTCGCCGCGGACTGCGCGTACTACCTGGACAAGCGGGAGCGCGGCTTCGGCCGGGTCGTGATCATGCTGGGCGCCGACCACCACGGGTACGTCGGCCGGATGCGGGCGATGGCCGCCTGCTTCGGTGACGACCCGGACCAGACCCTGGAGATCCTGATCGGGCAACTGGTCAACCTGGTCCGGGACGGCCAGCCGCTGCGGATGTCCAAGCGGGCCGGGACCGTGGTCACCCTGGAGGACCTGGTCGAGGCGATCGGGGTGGACGCCGCCCGGTACGCGCTCGCCCGCTACTCCAGCGACTCGCCGATCGACATCGACGTCGAACTCTGGACCAGGGCCAAGAGCGACAACCCGGTCTACTACGTCCAGTACGCCGGCGCCCGTACCGCCGGGGTCAGCCGGCATGCCGCCGAGGTCGGGCTGACCCGGGGCGAGCCGGACGCGTTCCGCCCCGAGCTGCTCGCGCACGAGAAGGAGAACGAGCTGCTCAAGGCGCTGGCCGAGTACCCGGCCGTGCTCGCCACCGCGGCCGAGCTCCGTGAGCCGCACCGGGTCGCCCGCTACCTGGAGGAGCAGGTGGCACAGTCGTTCCACCGGTTCTACGACAACTGCCAGGTGGTGCCGAAGGGCGACGAGGAGATCACCGACCTGCACCGGGCCCGGCTCTGGCTGGTCGACGCCACCCGGACGGTCATCGCGAATGGACTGGAACTACTTGGGGTTTCGGCCCCGGAGAAGATGTAAGTGATGCGTGCTCACGAGGCCGGGGCGCTGCACGGCGACCTCGGCAGCCGGGGACCGGCGTGGCTGCGTACCCCCGAGGACGTCAACGCCCTCGTGCCGCAACTGTGGCCGCGGACCGTCACCCGCGACGCCGACGGTGAGCTGACCGTCGGCAACCTGCGGATCGGGGCGCTGACCAAGATGTTCGGCACCCCGATCTACGTCCTCGACGAGGAGGACCTGCGGTCGCGCTGCCGGGACTTCCGGGCCGCCTTCCCGGGCGAGGACATCTTCTACGCGGGCAAGGCGTTCCTCTGCAAGGCCGTGGTCCGGATCATCGCCGAGGAGGGGCTGTTCCTCGACGTCTGCTCCGGCGGTGAGCTGGCGGTGGCGCTCGCCGCCGACATGCCGGCCGAGCGGATCGGTTTCCACGGCAACAACAAGTCGGTCAGCGAGCTGTCCCGGGCGCTCGACGCCGGGGTCGGCCGGATCATCGTCGACTCGTTCGACGAGATCGACCGGCTCACCGAGCTGGCCCGGGAGCGCGGGGTCCGCCCGCGGGTGCTGCTCCGGGTCACTGTCGGGGTCGAGGCGCACACGCACGAGTTCATCGCGACCTCGCACGAGGACCAGAAGTTCGGCTTCTCGCTGGCCGGCGGGGCTGCCGCTGCCGCCGCGTTCCGGATCCTCGACGACGACGTGCTGGAACTGCGCGGGCTGCACTCGCACATCGGTTCGCAGATCTTCGACACCAGCGGGTTCGAGGTGTCGGCCCGGCGGGTGCTGAGCCTGCAGGCGCAGATCCGTGACGCCCGTGGGGTCGAGCTGCCCGAGCTGGACCTCGGCGGCGGGTTCGGCATCGCGTACACGACGCAGGACGACCCGTCGACCCCGCACGACCTGGCCAAGCGGATCAACAAGATCGTCGACGGTGAGTGCGAGGGGCTGCGGCTGGCCAAGCCGCACCTGAGCTTCGAGCCCGGCCGCGCGATCATCGGCCCGGCCATGTTCACCGCGTACGAGGTCGGCACGGTCAAGGACGTCGACGGCCTGCGGACGTACGTGAGTGTCGACGGCGGGATGAGCGACAACATCCGTACCGCCCTGTACGGCGCCTCGTACTCGGCCACCCTGGCCAACCGGCGTTCCGAAGCGGAGCCGATCCTCGCCCGTGTGGTGGGAAAGCATTGCGAGTCCGGGGATGTGGTGGTGAAGGATGAATTCTTGCCCGCCGACGTACAGCCCGGAGATCTTCTCGCCGTGCCCGGCACGGGTGCCTACTGCCGGAGCATGGCCAGCAACTACAACCATGTCCCGAGGCCCCCGGTGGTGGCGGTCCGCGGCAACGAGGCACGCGTGATCGTCCGGCGGGAGACCGAAGACGATCTGCTGGCATTGGATGTGGGATGACAAAGCCTGTCCGCTTGGCGCTGCTCGGTTGTGGAACGGTCGGCAGCGAGGTGGTACGGCTGCTGCACGAGCAGGCCGCCGACCTCACCGCCCGGATCGGCGCACCGCTGGAGATCGCCGGCATCGCGGTCCGCCGGCAGGGCCGCAACCGGGGCGACCTCCCGGTCGACCCGGCGGTCTTCACCACCGACGCCCTCGGACTGGTCAAACGGGACGACGTCGACGTGGTGGTGGAGATGGTCGGCGGCATCGAGCCGGCCCGCACCTGGCTGGTCGAGGCGCTGCGGGCCGGCAAGAGCGTGGTGACCGCGAACAAGGCGCTGCTCGCCGAGGACGGCGGGTCGCTGCACGACGCCGCCACGGAGAGCGGCGCCGACCTCTACTACGAGGCGTCGGTCGCCGGTGCGATCCCGCTGCTGCGCCCGCTGCGCGAGTCGTTGCAGGGCGACAAGATCACCCGGGTCACCGGCATCGTGAACGGCACCACCAACTTCATCCTCTCCGCGATGGACGCCACCGGGGCCGGCTTCGCCGAGGCGCTCGACGAGGCCACCGAACTCGGGTACGCCGAGGCCGACCCGACCGCCGACGTGGAGGGCTTCGACGCCGCGGCCAAGGCCGCCATCCTCGCCTCGCTGGCCTTCCACACCCGGGTCAGCGCGGCCGACGTCTACCGCGAGGGCATCACCGAGGTCACCGCCGCCGACGTGGCCAGCGCCAACGCCATGGGCTGCACGATCAAGCTGCTCTGCATCGCCTCCCGCGGCCCGGACTCCACCGGGGCCGAGTCGATCGGGGTCCGGGTCTACCCGGCGATGATCCCGCGCAGCCACCCGTTGGCCAGCGTCGGCGACGCGTTCAACGCGGTTTTCGTGGAGGCGGTCTCCGCCGGGCAGTTGATGTTCTACGGCCGGGGTGCCGGCGGGGCGCCGACCGCGAGCGCGGTGCTCGGCGACGTGGTGGCGGTCTCCCGCAACCGGCTGGCCGGCGTCCGTACGCCCAGCGAGTCGGCGTACGCGGCGTTGCCGATCCGGCCGATGGGGGAGGCGGTCACCCGCTACCACATCAGCCTCGACGTGGCCGACCGCGCCGGGGTGCTGGCCACCGTGGCCGGGGTCTTCGCCCGGCACGAGGTGTCGATCGCGACCGTCCGGCAGGCGTCCGCGAGCACCGGCGGCAACACCGGCGGTACGGCGACCGTCGGGCGCGGCGGTGACGCGATCCTGGTGATCGTCACGCACGCCGCCCCGGACGCCGCCCTCGCCGCCACCGTCGAGGAACTGCGCGGTCTCGACATCGTCCGTTCGATCGCCAGCGTGCTCCGGGTCGAGGGCGGCGTCTGAGTCCGGCTTCCGGGCGGAGCCGAGCGGGGGAGGGCGGTGTCCCGCCAGATGGGTAACCATGGGTGCGCGGGCGTGGGCACCGGCACCCTGGGTCACGCTTGACCCACCTTCACCCGGCGTCCGCCCGTACCGGCGGCAACGCATCGACGAGGAGATCGACATGTGGCGGGGTTTGATCGAGGCTTACCGGGACCGGTTGCCGGTCACCGACGCCACGCCGGTCGTCACGCTGCACGAGGGGAACACCCCGCTGCTGCCCGCGCCGGTGCTCTCCGCCCGTACCGGCTGCGACGTCTACCTGAAGGTGGAGGGGGCCAACCCGACCGGTTCGTTCAAGGACCGGGGGATGACCGTGGCGGTCTCCCGGGCGGTCGAGACCGGCAACAAGGCGATCATCTGCGCCTCCACCGGGAACACCAGCGCGTCGGCCGCCGCGTACGCCGCCCGCGCCGGGCTGAGCTGCGCGGTCCTGGTGCCGCAGGGCAAGATCGCGCTGGGCAAGCTGGCCCAGGCGCTGGTCCACGGGGCGAAGCTGTTGCAGGTCCAGGGGAACTTCGACGACTGCCTGGCGCTCGCCTCGAAGCTCTCCCAGGACTACCCGGTGGCGCTGGTCAACTCGGTCAACCCGGACCGGGTGCACGGCCAGAAGACCGCCGCCTTCGAGATCGTCGAGGCGCTCGGCGACGCCCCGGACATCCACTGCCTGCCGGTCGGCAACGCGGGGAACATCACCGCGTACTGGCTGGGCTACCGGGAGGACGTCCAGGCGGGTAACGCCACCCGCCACCCGAAGATGTACGGCTTCCAGGCGGCCGGTGCCGCCCCGATCGTCAACGGCGAGGCGGTACGCGAGCCGTCCACCATCGCCACCGCGATCCGGATCGGCAACCCGGCGAGCTGGACCGGGGCGCTGGACGCGCGGGACGCCTCCGGCGGGCTGATCGCGGCGGTGACCGACCGGGAGATCCTCGCCGCGTACCGGTTGCTCGCCCGTGAGGTGGGCGCGTTCGTGGAACTGGGCAGCGCGGCCAGTGTCGCCGGGCTGCTCCAGCAGTCCGAGGCGGGTACGGTTCCCGCCGGCTCGACGATCGTCTGCACGGTGACCGGCCACGGGCTGAAGGATCCTGAGTGGGCGATCTCCACCGCTCCGTCCCCGATCACCATCGGCAACGACGTGATCGCCGCCGCCCGCGCCCTCGACCTGGTCTGACCGCCCACCCGCCCGCACACCGGACGGCGCGACGATCTTGCACTTGTGGTGGGCCACAAATCCGGATGAGTGCCCCGAATCCAGGCGCCACAAGTGCAAGATCGTCGAGGTAATCGGTGGTGTGGGCGGCGGCGGAGGTTAGGGATTACTCGTGCCGGGGTCGGGGGTGGGCGGGGCGGCATCGAGTTGCTCGGCGGCCGCCGCGGCGACGAGCAGGGCGGTGGCCCGCTCGACGGTCGCCAGCTCGTCGACTGAGAGCCGGCTGAGGAGGCTTTGCATCCGGGTGTTGCCGGCGTTGAGGATGCCCTCCATGAGCTTATGGCCGGACGGGCTCAGCTCGACCCGGCGGACCCGACGATCGCGCGGGTCCTCACCCCGTACCACGAGATTCTGCGCGACCAGGCGGTCGACGATGCCGGTCATGGTCGCCAGGCTGACCCCGACGGTGCCGGACAGCTCCCGGCCGGACGCGCTGCCGCTGTGCGAGAGCAGGATCAGGATTTTCAGCTGCGGCAGGGTGAGGTGCAGCGACAGGAACGGGTCGGAGCGGTCGGAGGCGAACAACTGTTGCATCCGACGTTGACCATCCATGATGGCGCCGATGAGCCGGTTCCGGTCGGCCAACGCTCCGCCCGCCTCCTCGCCGCGGTGGTGGCGGTGACGGAGGTCGTTGCCACTGGCCACCGGACGTTAGCAGGCACCCCCGGCCTCACGCGAATTGTTCGTGTCAGGCAAAATATTCGTGTCGCGCCCTGACTTCCCCAGGAGAGCTCGCCCATGTCGTTGTTTGCCAGACTCAGTCTCGCCAACCGGGGGCTGGTCGCCCTCATAGCGGTGGTGATCACGGGCTTCGGGGTGTACGCCGTCCCCTCGCTGAAGCAGCAACTCCTACCGTCGCTGGAGTTCCCGGCGGCCTTCATCGTGGCCAGCTACCCGGGCGCCTCGCCCGAGATCGTCGAAGCGCAGGTCACCGAGCCGATCGAGAACAGCCTCCAGGGCGTCGCCGGCCTCAGCAAGGTCACCTCGACCTCGCGTGAAGGCGCCACGACGGTCCAGGTCGAGTACGAGTTCGGCAGCGACCTCGACGACATGGTCAACAAGATGGAGACCGCGCTCAACCGGATCAGCACCCAGCTGCCCGAGGGCGTCGACCCGCTGGTCTTCGCCGGCAGCACCGACGACCTGCCGGCGGTCGTACTGGCCGCCAGCGGCAGCGGGGACAAGCAGGCGCTGACCGACAAGCTGCGGGCCACGGTCGTACCCGAACTCGAGGGGATCGACGGGGTGCGCACGGTCGAGGTGACCGGTGCGCCCGACCAGCAGGTCGTGATCACCCCCGACCCGGTCAAGCTCGCCGGGCTCGGCATCGCGCCGACCGCCATCGGCACCGCGCTCAAGGCCAACGGGGTGGCCATCCCGGCCGGCACCCTGGTCGACGGCGGCCAGGCCCGTACGGTGCAGATCGGTACCCGGATCGGCACCATCGAGGACCTGCGCGGCATCTTCGTCAGCCCGACCGCTCCGGGCGCCCCCGCGGTCAAGCTCAGCGACATCGCCACGGTCGAGCAGCAGGTCGCCCCGGCGACCGGGTTCACCCGGACCAACGGCCAGGAGAGCCTCGGCATCCAGGTCACCGCGTCGCCGGACGGCAACGCGGTGGGCATCTCGCACGAGATCCGGGACAGGCTCGCCGACCTCGGCGAGGCGTCCGGAGCCGACCTGACCGTCGTCTTCGACCAGGCGCCGTACGTGGAGAAGTCGATCGAAAGCCTGACCACCGAGGGCCTGCTCGGCCTGGTGATGGCGGTCCTGGTCATCCTGGTGTTCCTGCTGTCGGTGCGGTCCACCCTGGTCACCGCGGTCTCGATCCCGCTCTCCGTGGTGGTCGCCCTGATCGCGCTCTGGATCGGCGACTACTCGCTCAACCTGCTCACCCTCGGCGCGTTGACCATCGCGGTGGGCCGGGTGGTGGACGACTCGATCGTCGTCCTGGAGAACATCAAACGACACCTCGGGTACGGGGAGGACAAGCGCGGGGCCATCATCACCGGCGTACGCGAGGTCTCCGGGGCGGTGACCGCCTCCACCCTCACCACGGTCGCGGTGTTCGCGCCGATCGCCCTGGTCGGTGGCTTCGTCGGGCAGATCTTCGCCCCGTTCGCGATCACCGTCACGGTGGCCCTGCTCGCCTCGCTGGTGGTCTCGCTGACCGTCATCCCGGTGCTCGCGTACTGGTTCCTCAAGCCGGCCGCCGGTGGCGAGGGCGAGGCCGCGGTGCGCGCCGCCGCCGAGGAGAAGGAACTGCGCAGTCCGCTCCAGCGGGCGTACCTCCCGGTCATCGGTTTCGCCACCAAGCGTCGCTGGTCCACGGTGGCGATCGGGCTGGTGGTGCTCTTCGCGACGTTCGGTCTCTCCACCCAGCTCAAGACGAACTTCCTGGACGACTCCGGGCAGGACACCGTCAGCATCAGCCAGAAGATGCCGGTCGGCACCAGCCTGGCGACCACCGACGCCGCGGCCAAGCAGGTCGAGGGGATCCTGGCCAAGACCGACGGGGTCGAGACGTACCAGGTGACCGCCGGCGGCGGCGACAGCCCGTTTGGCGGTGGTGGCGGCGCCGCCAACGCGAGCTTCTCGGTGGCGCTGCACGAGGGGACCGAGGCCGGTCCGCTCAAGGACAAGCTGCGGGCCGAGTTCGACAAACTGAGCAACGCCGGTGAGATCACCTTCGGCGGCGGCAGCCAGTCGACCAACCAGCTCGCGGTGATCGTCCAGGCCGCCGACAACGACGTGCTGGCGCGGGCGACCGAGCAGGTACGCCAGGCGATGGTCGAGACCCCCGAGGTGGAGGACGTCGAGAGCAGCCTCGCCGACAGCGCACCGCGGATCGACGTGACGGTGGACCGGGCCAAGGCGGCCCAGTTCGGGCTCTCCGAGGCGGCCGTCGGGCAGTTCGTCGGGCAGGCGTTCCGGGGCAGCCCGCTGGGGCAGGTGTCGCTCGGCAACGACCAGCAGGACGTGGTGCTGCGCTCCGGGTCCGCCCCGGCAACGGTGGACGAGCTCAAGGCGCTGCCGATCGGCCCGGTCAAGCTCGGTGACCTCGCCACGGTCAACGAGGTGGCCGGTCCGGTGTCGGTCACCCGGATCGACGGCGAGCGCAGTGTCACCGTCACCGGCACCGCCACCGGCGCCAACCTGGGCGCCACCAGTACCGAGCTGCAGAAGAAGCTGGACGCGCTGGACGTACCGGGGGCGACCTTCACCATCGGTGGGGTCACCGCCGAGCAGGCCGACGCCTTCGCCGACCTGGGGCTCGCCGTACTCGCCGCGATCGCGATCGTCTTCGTGATCATGGTGGCGACATTCCGGAGCCTGATCCAGCCGCTGATCCTGCTGGTCTCGATCCCGTTCGCGGCCACCGGCGCGATCGGCCTGCTGCTGGTCACCGGTACGCCGCTCGGCGTACCGGCCCTGATCGGTGTGCTGATGCTGGTCGGCATCGTGGTGACGAACGCGATCGTGCTGCTCGACCTGATCAACCAGTACCGGGAACAGGGGCTGGGCGTGCAGGAAGCGGTGGTCGAGGGAGCACGGCGCCGGTTGCGGCCGATCCTGATGACCGCCATCGCGACCATCTTCGCCCTGCTGCCGATGGCGCTCGGTCTGACCGGCGAGGGCGGCTTCATCTCGCAGCCGCTCGCGGTCGTGGTGATCGGCGGTCTGCTCAGCTCGACCCTGCTCACCCTGGTGCTGGTGCCGACCCTCTACACCATGGTGGAGGGCCGCCGGGAGCGTCGCCGCGAGCGGCGCAACCTGGCCAAGGGCGACGGCGGCATCCCCTCGGGGCCGGAGCCGGCGCTGGTCGGCGCGGGCGCGCCGGTCACCGGTACGGCCGGCGGCACGACCGACGGGGGCGGCTTCGGTGTCGACGCGGCACCCCGTCCGTCGGGTGCGCTGATCGACGGCACCGACCAGTTCGAGGTGCTCCGGCTGCCGAAGACCCGGCGTTCGCCGCTGCCACCGGCGGAGTAGTCGGGGGGAACGAGCAGTACAGCTAGTCCGGGTCGTCCCGGGTCGGTGCGGTCACCGGCCCGGGACGACCCGTCTGTGGGGTCGCGGCCTGCGGGTAGGGTGCCGATCCGTGTCGTCGTCCCCGCTGCAACTCGTCGTCCGCAACCGTGACTTCCGGAACCTGTTCGCCGCCCAACTGGTGGTCTTCGGCGCCGACTGGTTCGTGATGGTGCCGCTGCTGGTGCTGCTGCCACAGTTGACCGGCAGCGGGGTGTGGGGCGCGCTGGTGTTGGCCGTCGACACCGGACTCACCGCGCTGATCCTGCCGTACAGCGGCATGATCGCGGACCGGATCGACCGCAAGAAGATCATGATGGTGTCGAACCTGTGCGGCCTGGTCGCACTCCTGCTGCTGCTCTGGGTACGCAGTGCCGACACCGCCTGGTTGGCGCTGGTGTCGATCGGGGCGGTCGCGGTGGCGAAGGCGTTCTACTCACCCGCCTCCCAGGCGGCGCTGCCGAACGTACTGGATCCGGAGGACCTGGCCACCGGGAACGCGGTCGCCGGGGCGGCCTGGGGCACCATGGGGGTGGTCGGTGCCTCGCTCGGCGGGGTGCTGAGCGAGGTCGTCGGCCCGTACGCCTGTTTCTGGATCGCGGCGGTGGCGCTGGCCGTCGCGGCCGGCCTGGCCTGGTTGATCCGCCGCCCGTTGCAGGCGCCCCGCGACCACGCGGTGCCGGTGCAGCGGGGTTGGGCGGCGCTGGGCGAGGCGTTGCGCTACATCTGGGCCCGGCCACGGTTGCGCGCCCTGGTCACGGTCAAGTCGGCGGTCGGCCTCGGCAACGGGGTGCTGACCGTTTTCCCGCTGCTCGCCGGCGTGTACGGCGTCGGCGCGATCGGTGCGGGCCTGCTGTTCGCCAGCCGGGGAGCGGGTGCGTTGGCCGGTCCGGTGCTGATGCGCCGGGTGCTCACCCGGCGGTCCTGGCTGCTGCCCGGCCTGGCGCTGTCGATGTCCGGCTACGGGTTGGCCTACCTCGGGGTGTCGGTGGTCAACTGGTTCCCGCTGGTCCTGGTGCTGGTCTTCGTGGCGCACTTCGCCGGCGGCAGCAACTGGGTGCTGTCCAACTTCGCGTTGCAGGGTGAGGTGCCCGACCGGCTCCGGGGCCGGGTGTTCGCCACCGACCTGATGCTGGCCACCTTCGCGATCTCGATCAGTCAGCTCGTGGTCGCCGCGGTGGTGGACCACGTCGACGAGCGGGTGGTGCTCGCCGGCTGCGGGCTGGTCACCCTGGTCTACGCGATCGGTTGGCGGATCGCCACCCGCAAGCTCTCCCTGACCGAGTCGGAGCCCGCCCCGGACGTCGAGCCGTCCCGGTAGGGAACGGGGTTGTCCGACGGGTGGTGGCTCGCTATCGTAGTGATATCACTTTGCTACTAAGGAGATGTCATGGAGCGAGTGGTCTTCCGGATGTCCGGCTTCCTCATGATCGCGGTCCTCGTGGTGCTCGCCGCCGCCGCGGCCGGTGTCCTCGTCGCGGTCGGTAACGACGGGGCGATCGTGGCCACCGCCGTCACCTACGCCGTACTGGCCGCCATCGCGGGCACCGGTTTCACCATCGTCAACCCCAACAACGCCCAGGTGGTGCAGTTCTTCGGCCGCTACGTCGGCACCATCCGCGACGCCGGGTTCCACTGGACCCTGCCGCTGACCGCCCGTACCCAGGTGACGCTGCGGGTGCGCAACTTCGAGACCGCCCGGCTCAAGGTCTCCGACGCCGACGGTAACCCGGTCGAGATCGCGGCCGTGGTCGTCTGGCGGGTCGTCGACGCCGCCAAGGCGGTGTTCGCCGTCGACGACCACGTCGAGTACGTCGCCGTGCAGGCAGAGACGGCCGTACGGCACCTCGCCACCAGCTACCCGTACGAGGCACACGACTCCGGTCGGGCCAGCCTGCGCGACAGCGCGGTGGTGAGCGAGGAGCTGACCCACGAGCTGCGGGAGCGGTCCGAGATGGCCGGCGTCGAGGTGCTCGAATCGCGTACCACGCACCTGGCCTACGCTCCGGAGATCGCCCAGGCGATGCTGGCCCGCCAGCAGGCCAGTGCGATCGTCGGCGCCCGCTACAAGATCGTGGAGGGCGCGGTCGGGATGGTCTCCCTCGCGTTGGACAAGCTGCGCGAGGAGCACGTGGTGGACCTCGACGAGGAGCGCAAGGCACAGATGGTGGCCAACCTGCTGGTCGTACTCTGCGGCGACCGGGCCGCCCAGCCGGTCGTCAACGCCGGCTCCCTCTACAGCTAGGGGCGGTCCGGCTGATGGCCGAGCGCAAGAAACTCCTGCTCCGGCTCGATCCGCAGGTCTACGACGCGTTGGCCCGGTGGGCCGGTGACGACCTGCGCAGCGTCAACGCCCAGATCGAGTTCGCCCTACGGCTCGCCCTGCGTACGGTCGGGCGATCACCGAAACCGTCGAACGAGCCGGCGGCGGGCGAGTCGGGACCGGCGTCGGACGAGTCGGGATCGGATGAGCGGGCGCCGGGTGAGTCCGGCGGGTAGCGGGTCAGCCCGCGACTCGCCGTCCGAATACTGATCAGGCGTTGGGCGGCCGGCTGCCGTGGTGGCCGGCCGCCCTAGCATGGACGGATGGTGTTGTCCTTCGTCTCCGGGCCGGTCCGGGTCCGGGTGCCCGCGACCAGCGCGAACCTCGGGCCGGGTTTCGACTCGCTCGGTCTCGCGCTGGCCCTTCACGACGAGGTCGGCGCCAGGGTGACCCCCGGCGGTTGCCGGGTCGCGGTCACCGGTGCGGGCGCGGGCGAACTGCCCGACGACGAGACCCACCTGGTGGTCCGGGCCATGCGGGCCACCTTCGACCTGCTCGGCGGCCAGCCGACCGGGCTGGCGCTGGACTGTGTGAACCGGATCCCGCAGGCCCGTGGCCTGGGTTCCTCGTCGGCCGCGATCGTCGCCGGGGTGCAGTTGGCCCGTGGACTGACCGTCGACGGTATGGACCGGCTCGACGACGCCGGTGCGCTGCGCCTGGCGGCCGAGATCGAGGGACATCCGGACAACGTCGCGCCCTGCCTGCTCGGCGGCTTCACCATCGCCTGGACCGAGACGGCGCCCCTCTCGGCCGGGCTGGCCGGATCCGACCAGCCCGTCGCACCCGTCCCCGGAGCGGGAGTGACGGATGGGACTCAGGGGAGCATTGAGGCGCAGGTGGCGGCCGATGCCGGGCGCCCCGGGGTGGGTCCGGGTGCGCGGGCGGTTGTCCTGCGGCCGTCGCCGGATGTCACGCCGGTGATTTTCGTGCCCGAGGAACGGGGACTCACCGCCGTTGCCCGTGCCGCACTGCCGGCCACGGTGCCGCACCAGGATGCCGCGCGGAACGCCGGACGGGCCGCGTTGCTCGTGCACGCGCTCACCGCCGACCCCTCCCTGCTGTACGCCGCGACCTCCGACCGGCTGCACCAGGACTACCGTGCGGCCGGGATGCCGGGCACTGCTTCCCTGCTCACGGCCCTGCGAGCGGCTGGAGTGGCGGCGGTGGTCAGTGGTGCGGGACCGACCGTACTGGCCCTGTCCGCGGTGCCGGAAAACTTCGACCCGGGAATGGGCTGGTCGGTCCGGCTGTTGCCAGTAGACGTGACCGGCGCCCAGGTTGATAGGGTTAGACTGGGACACGCCGAGCGGGACCCTGTTGCCGCAGGTCGGAAGAGTTGATTACGCTCTAGACTTAGCACAGCCGCGAAGCATGCGATCTCCTGCGGGTCGGTGCACCCCCGAAGCTTTCGGCGGTTAGCCCGTCTCACCCTTGCCTAGGCCCACGCCGCACCGCAGTTTTCCACCGGTCGTCGCAGACGGCGAAGACTGCTCACCGACGTTGGTGAGTCGGGAAAACCGGCTGCTGTGTTACAGACTCCCGTTACGCGCGACGCGAGGCGGGTGTACCGAGGCCGCCCGGCCACCTTGTTAGTCGATCCCGGGTAGCCCCGGCCTTATCGAGGGAAGGAATCCATTGAGCGACACCACCGACGTGACGTCGGATGTTTCCAACGTCGCTGGCGAAGCCACCGCGGGTCCCGTCCGTCGCCGCCGGACTGGCACCGGCTTGTCGGCGATGCTGCTGCCGGAGCTGCAGAGCCTGGCCGCGTCGCTCGGCATCTCCGGTACTGCCCGGATGCGCAAGGGCGAGCTGATCAGCGCGATCTCCGAGCGTCAGGGGGGCGCCGCCGCCGGTAGCCCGCCGCGTCCACGGGCCGAGGTCGCCGCCGCGGCCGCGCCGGCCCGCGAAGAGGTACGCGCCGAGGTGCGGGACACCACCGAACGGCGTGGCGCGGACGAGACTCCGGCTCCGGCTGCCCAGCCGGCGGCCACCGAGGCGCCCGTACGCGAGCGTTCCTCCCGCCGGTCCAGCCGTGCCGCGGCAACCGCCGCCGCCACGGCAGCGGTGGAGCCGAAGGCCGACGAGCCGGTGGCCGAGACCACCGAGCGGGTCGAGCGGGCCGAGTCCCGGACCAGCCGGGAGCGGGGTGACCGGGCCGAGCGCGGTGAGCGCACCGAGCGCGGCCAGCGCAACGGCGAGCGGAACTCCGACCGCAACGGCGAGCGGAACAACGAGCGCAACGCCGAGCGTGGCGGCGACCGCAACGCGGAGCGTGGCAACGACCGCAACGCCGAACGCGGCAGTGACCGCAACGGTGAGCGGAACGCCGACCGCAACGGCGACCGGAACCTCGACCGCAACAACGACCGGAACATCGATCGCAACGATGACGGCGACGATGACGGCGAGGGCGGTGGTCGCCGCAGCCGCCGCAGCCGGTTCCGGGACCGTCGGCGCGGTCGCAATGACCGCCCCGAGGGCGCCGAGACCACCGGTGGCGGCCGGGAGCCGCAGGTCAACGAGGACGACGTGCTCGTCCCGGTGGCCGGCATCATCGACGTGCTCGACAACTACGCCTTCGTCCGGACCACCGGTTACCTCTCCGGCCCGAACGACGTCTACGTGTCGATGTCCCAGGTCAAGAAGTACGGCCTGCGTCGAGGTGACGCGGTCACCGGTGCGGTCCGCGCGGCTCGCGACGGTGAGCAGCGGCGGGACAAGTACAACCCGCTGGTGCGGCTCGACACCATCAACGGAATGGAGCCGGACGAGGCGAAGCGGCGGCCGGAGTTCTACAAGCTGACCCCGCTCTACCCGCAGGAGCGACTCCGTCTGGAGACCGAGCCGCACATCCTCACCACCCGCGTCATCGACCTGGTCATGCCGATCGGCAAGGGCCAGCGGGCGCTCATCGTCTCCCCGCCCAAGGCGGGTAAGACGATGGTGTTGCAGGCGATCGCCAACGCGATCACCCACAACAACCCGGAGTGCCACCTGATGGTGGTGCTGGTCGACGAGCGGCCCGAAGAGGTCACCGACATGCAGCGCTCGGTGAAGGGCGAGGTCATCGCGGCCACGTTCGACCGGCCGCCGCAGGACCACACCACGGTCGCGGAGCTGGCGATCGAGCGGGCCAAGCGCCTGGTCGAGCTCGGCCACGACGTGGTCGTACTGCTGGACTCGGTGACCCGGCTCGGGCGGTCGTACAACCTGGCGGCACCGGCCAGCGGCCGGATCATGTCCGGTGGTATCGACTCGACCGCGCTCTACCCGCCGAAGCGGTTCCTCGGCGCGGCCCGCAACATCGAGAACGGCGGCTCGCTGACCATCCTCGCCACCGCACTGGTGGAGACCGGGTCCATGATGGACACGGTCATCTTCGAGGAGTTCAAGGGCACCGGCAACGCGGAGCTGAAGCTGGACCGGAAGATCGCCGACAAGCGGGTCTTCCCGGCCATCGACATCCACCCGTCCGGTACGCGTAAGGAAGAGATCCTGCTCGCGCCGGAAGAGTTGGCCATCACGCACAAGCTGCGCAAGGTGTTGCACTCGCTGGACTCGCAGGCCGCACTGGACCTGCTGCTGGACCGGCTCAAGCAGAGCCGTACCAACATCGAGTTCCTGATGCAGATCGCGAAGTCGACCCCGGGGGAGTAATCCCTCGCGACGTACGCGAAAGGGGCACGGCCGGAAACGGCCGTGCCCCTTCGTCGTGGCACCGTCAGAAGTCGCCCTCGGCCACCTGGAAGACGGTGAGGCCCAGGGAGCGCCACATCCGGACCACCTGCATTCGGTCGTCGAAGACGCCGACCACCTGGAAGCGGGGGTGGATCTCGGCTTCGAAGATCTCCCGCTTGACCACCGAGTCCCTGCGGGTGTCGCCGTACTCGCGCATGTGGAGGCCCAGGTACGGCACTGCCACGTGCAGGTCCAGCCAGGCTTCGGTCGTGGCCCGGCAGGAGTCGTCCCGTCCGGAGCAGAAGACCACGCCGTAGCCGGCCGAGTGCATCGCCCGGACCGCCGCGATCACCGCCGGATTCGGCCGGTCTTCGCCGACCCGGCTCATGTCGTACGGGCTGCGCTCGCCCAGCAGCGCCACCGTCCCGTCGATGTCCACCAGTACGATCTCCGGGGCGCCGGACGTGGGCCGGTAGACGGTCGCCGGGCCGCCCGGGGTCACGTACGGCACCGGCAGCGGCAGGGTGCGCCCGGCCAGGTACCGCTGGTGCATCCGGCGGATCGCCTCCTCACCCACCCGGTCGTCCTCGGGCCGGTCGGCGTCCCGGCGTACGCACTCGTCCACCGGTACGTCGGTGAAGTCGTGCACCTCCAACGTGGCGCCGAACCGGGCACCGAGTTCGGCCCAGTCCCGTACGGTCCTCGACCGCAGGTTCGTGTCGTCGACGCAGACGTCCACCCGTGCCCGGAGCAGCGCCTCGACCTGCGCCCGCTGTACGGCGGTCACCTGGCCCTCGGCCCACTGGGTGAACAGGCGGGTGCCGTGCAGCATCCGCCGCAGGTCGTCGCGGTTGACCCGGACCACGCCCGGCTGAAGTTCACGGGCGAAGGTGGTCTTGCCGGAGGCGGGCAGCCCACGGGTGAGGATCAGTCGGGTCATCGGTCACTCCGGGTTGTGCGGGGTCCGGTCACCGGCGGGCTTGGCCTGCTGCCAGAGCAGCGGATGGTGGTCCTTGCCGTCGAGTCGGAGGAAGAGGGCGGCGCGTTCCGGGTGGGCCAGGGCCCGGCTGGCGAAGTCGCGTCGGGTCCAGCCGTCGGGCAGGCCGGCGACGATTTCAACGTACGCGGTCTCGATCCGGGCGGCGCGGGCCGCGACGGTCGCGGTCAGCTCGGCCGCGACGGCCTCGACCCAGGCACGGAACTCGTCCGGCAGTGGCTCCACCAGGTTGGTCAGGCTGCCGCCGTGGACCATGACGTCCCAGACGGTACGGGCGCTGAGGCCGTGGACCAGGCGGTGCAGCCGGACGTAGTCGGCGTACTTGATCTTCACCCGCTGGTCGGTGTCCGGCCAGTGCACCACCAGCCCTTCCCGGTTGTCTCGCGGCGGCGCGGCCAGCGCCTCGGCGAACGTGCGGTAGGGCAGCGGCTCCACCACCGGACCGGGCCAGCCGGGGACCGCCGCCGGGCCGTGGCTGCGGCCGGTGGCGATCTCGACCGAGCCGAGCAGCACCAGGTCGTCCAGGCCGGCGTAGTCGAGCACGATCCGGTTGGTCGGGTAGATGATCTCGACCAGTACGGTGTGCCCGGCCGGCGGGACGAAGCCGGGATAGCGGGTGCGCAGCAGTTCGGTTGCGTGCCGGGCCTGGTCCGAGGTGAACGAGCCCCGGGTGGCGACCGCGTACCCGTCCGGGGTCGGGAAGATCACACCGAGCGAGCCGTCCGCCTTGTCCGTCACGGTCGCCGGTGCGTCGAGCCGGAGGTCCGGCGCCCCTGGCTGGTCGTGGTTGAAGAACTTCGGGTACGGCCGAGCGAGCACCGCCCCGGTCACGTCGTCCACGATCAGCCCCCGACAGGCCAGTGTCACCGGCGTCCAGATCGAGGCGTACGTGCACGCCTCGGTGTAGTTGTAGATGGACAGCGGCAGCTCGGGGTGCCGTTGCACGCGTACGAGACCCTCGGCGAGCGCTTCGGCCAGGGCCGAGGGATCGAAGACGTGCGCCAACGGCGTCACCGGTACGCGGACAGCGGTGGTCACGGGGAATGCCTTTCGGCGGGAGGGGAATGCACAGGGGTGCGGGGAACGTTAACCACCACGGATCAGGTGTGCAGCCCGATTTCGGGGTGGGCCGAGGCCCATGGCACACTGGTCAATCGGCCACCGGTTCCGGTTCACGCCCGAGCGCGCCACGCGATCGTGACGAGCGTTGACGGCGACCCGGCGACCACTTGACGAAAGGGACCGAGGCGACATGAAGCCCAACATCCACCCGGAGTACGTCACCACCGAGGTGACCTGTTCCTGCGGTAGCACGTTCACCACCCGCAGCACCGCCAAGGGCGGCTCGATCCACGTCGAGACCTGCAGCGCCTGCCACCCGTTCTACACCGGTAAGCAGCGCGTTCTCGACACCGCCGGCCGGGTTGCGAAGTTCCAGCAGAAGTACGCCAAGGTTCAGGCCAAGAAGGCCAAGTAGCTGCGTCGACGGCGCCCGCGTCCCGGTTCGTACCGGGCGCGGGCGTTGTCCGTATATGCCCGCGGTCCCCCATTCCGCCGCGGTTCCCCCGCTCGGTCACAAGGAGTACGGGTCATGAGCAGTGAGCGGTTGGCTGGCCTTCTCGACGAGTACGCGCAGCTCGAGAAGCGGTTGGCGGATCCGGCGATCCACGCCGACCAGGCGACCGCCCGGCGGGTCGGGCGTCGGTTCGCCGAGCTGACCCCGATCCACAAGGCCGCCGGTGAGTTGTCCGAGGCCCGGGCCGACATCGAGGCCGCCCGTGAACTCGCCGCCGAGGACCCGTCGTTCGCCGGCGAGGTGGACGCGCTGGCGGCGTCCCTGCCCGCGCTCGAACAGCGGCTGGCCGAGCTGCTCGCCCCGCGCGACCCGCACGACGCCAAGGACGTGATCCTGGAGATCAAGGCCGGTGAGGGCGGCGACGAATCCGCCCTCTTCGCCGGTGACCTGCTCCGGATGTACACCCGGTACGCCGAACGCCACGGCTGGGTGACCGAGGTGCTCGAGGTGCAGGACTCCGACCTCGGTGGGGTGAAGGACATCTCGCTCGCGGTGAAGACCAAGGGCGTACCGGAGGGCGGCAACGGGGTCTGGTCCCGGCTGAAGTGGGAGGGTGGGGTGCACCGCGTACAGCGGGTGCCGGTCACCGAGTCCCAGGGCCGGATCCACACCAGCGCCGCCGGTGTCCTGGTGCTGCCCGAGGCGGAGGACGTGGACGTCACCATCGACCCGAACGAGCTGCGGATCGACGTGTTCCGCTCGTCCGGCCCCGGCGGCCAGTCGGTCAACACCACCGACTCGGCGGTGCGGATCACCCACCTGCCGACCGGGATCGTGGTCTCCTGCCAGAACGAGAAGAGCCAGCTCCAGAACCGGGAGCAGGCGTTGCGGATCCTGCGGGCCCGGCTGCTCGCCGCCGCCCAGGAGCAGGCCGACGCGGCTGCCTCCGACGCCCGCCGGCTCCAGGTGCGTACGGTCGACCGCTCGGAGCGGATCCGGACCTACAACTACCCACAGAACCGGATCACCGACCACCGGATCGGCTACACGGCGTACAACCTCGACCTGGCGCTCGCCGGGGACCTGGACGCCGTGCTGGACGCGCTGACCGAGGCGGACCGGGCGGCCAGGCTGGCCGGCGAGAGCGAGCTGTCCCGCCGCTGATCCGCCGCTCTCGCGGACCCGGTCAGGAGACGATCCGGGGCCGGGTCTTCGACCGCAGCATCTCCCGGTCGGCGACCTTGAACGCGGTGCTCAGCGCCTCCCGCAGGTTGGCACCGGCCCCGCTCACCTCGGCGAAACCGACGCTGACCCCGACCGGGGTGCCCGGCACCAGCGAGGCCCAGTCCTCGGCGTACACCGCGGCGGTGATCCGGCGGCCCACGTCGTCGGCCTCGGCCATGCCGGCGCTCGGCAGCACCACGATGAACTCGTCACCGCCGAACCGGGCCACGAAGTCACCCCGCCGCATCACCCGGTTGATCACCCCGGCGATGCGTTGCAGGACCAGGTCGCCGGAGTGGTGTCCGTGCGCGGTGTTGACGGCCTTGAAGCCGTCGAGGTCGCAGACGCCGATCACGGCCCGCTCGCCCCGTCCGACCATTGCCGCGACGTAACGCTCCAACCGGCGGCGGTTGGGCAGGCCGGTGAGCGGGTCGGTGAGCGCCTCGTCCTCGTACCGGGCCGCCTCGCGGCGCAACTCCTCGTGGTCGATCCGGGCCGCGATGCCGTCGACGTACACGTCCCGGAGCCGGTCGTTGCGCTGGGCGGCGAGCCGGAACGCGAACCGGTCGGCCCGGTGTGCCGCCGGATGGTCACCCGCCCTGCTGTACGCCATGCTGCGCAACCGGGCGTGCTCGGCCGCGCCGAGGGTCTCGGCGGCCACGGTGATCGTGTCCAGCCGGGTCATCGCCTCGATCGGCCGCCCGGCGGCGATGGCCAGGCACGCCTCACCGAGCTGGCGCATGTCCCGCGCCCGGGCGCTGTCCCCGCCCTTGCTGAGCAACGAGGTGGCGGAGATCCCGGCGGGCAGCTCGGTCGGCTCACCGAGGGCCGCCCGGCGGGCGACCGCGTACCCGTACGCGACCAGGCTGCTCGGGCGCAGCCGTGCCCCGCCACCGGTGGACACGAACCGGTCCAGGTCGCCGCCGATGTCGCGGAGCACCCGCAGGCAGCCGTCGCTGTCGCCGTGGTGGTCGAGGGTGACCGCGTTGCGCAGCCGGATGCCGGGGGCGGCGAACGTCTCGTCCGGTATACCGGCGGCGGCACCGAGCTGGCGGGCCCGTTCGATGGCGGAGAGCGCATAACCGTGGAAGCTGAGGTAGGAGTAGGCCATCGCCAGGTCGTGCCAGGCCCAGGCGGTCTCCCGGTCCGGGTCCTCCACCGCGGCCAGCGCCTGGGCGCTGCGGACCAGGTGGGTCACGCACCGGTCGAGGGCACCGTGGTCGTGCGCGGCGAGCGCGGCCAGGGCGTGCAGGTGCCCGTGCAGGTACGGCTCGGAGACGAGGTCGCGGGCGGCGTCGAAGGCGCGCTCGACGGCGGTGGTGTATTCGGCGGTCCGGCCCAGGTTGATCAGCGCGGAGAGGCGTTGGACCAGGGCGTCGGCGCGGGAGTACGGGTCCTCGGTGGCGTCGATGACCTGCTCGAAGGTCTGGCACGCCGCGGCGGACCGGCCGGCCTCCATCAGCCCGCGAGCGTGCATGAGGACCTCGGCCTGGTCTTTGACCTGGTCGAGCCAGCTCACGCGGAACCTCCTACGAATCGCGGACGAGCGGCGCCCGTGTCCGGTGCCCCCGTCCGACGTCTCATGATTATGGCGTGACAGATTTCCTACAGCAGCCCGCCGAAGGGTCAGAACGGTTGCGGCCCTCGGTTGCCGTCGGTCGGGCGACCGGTGCGTTGGCCGCCGCCGGAATCGGCCCCGCCCGGGCCGAAGCGGAGCTGCTGGCCGCGTACGTGCTGGATACGTCGCGTGGGCGGTTGGCGCTGACGGCCAGGTTCACCCCCGCCCAACTCGACCGGTTCGCCGAACTTGTCCGTCGTCGGGTGGAGCGCGAGCCGTTGCAGTACCTCCTCGGTTCGGCACCGTTTCGTTATCTGGAGCTGGCGGTCGGGCCGGGCGTCTTCGTACCCCGTCCGGAGACCGAACTGCTCGCCGGCTGGGGGATCGAGGGGGCCCGCGCGATGGTCGGGGCCGCCGGGGGCACGGGTGCGCCCGTTGGGCCGCTCGTGGTCGACCTGTGCAGCGGCAGCGGGGCGATCGCCCTGGCGGTGGCCGACGAGGTGCCGCAGGCGCGGGTGGTGGCGGTCGAGCGGTCCCCGGAGGCGCTGTCCTGGCTGCGCCGCAACGCGGCCGAGCGGGCTACCGCCGGGGACCGGCCGGTCGAGGTGGTGGCCGGCGACGTCACCGATCCGGAGCTGCTCGCCGGGCTGGCCGGGCAGGTGGACATCCTGCTCTGCAACCCGCCGTACGTGCCGTCGGCGACCGCCGTACCCCCGGAGGTGGCCGACCACGACCCGGCGGAGGCGGTCTTCGGTGGCCCCGACGGCCTGGCGGTGATCCGCCCGGTGCTGGCCCGCGCGGCCGACCTGCTGCGCCCCGGCGGGCTGCTCGGCATCGAGCACGACGACACCCACGCCGAGGCGGTACCGGCGCTGCTGCGCGCCGACGGCCGGTTCGACGAGGTACGCGACCATCCGGACCTGACGGGCCGGGCCCGGTTTGTCACCGCGTGTCGCACTGACGGCACCCGTGCCGCCGATGCCGTTCCGGCGTGGCAGACTGGCTCCTCGTGATGCTCTACGACTGTCGGTCCCTCGCCGAGCGCGACCGCGGTATCGCCGCCGCGATCGAGGCGGTCAAGAACGGCGAGCTTGTCGTGCTACCCACCGACACGGTGTACGGGATCGGCGCGGACGCCTTCACGCCGTACGCCGTCACCGCGCTGCTGAACGCGAAGGGTCGGGGTCGGTCCATGCCGCCGCCGGTCCTGGTCGGTTCCCGGCACACCCTCGACGGGCTGGTCTTCACCCTGCCGTCGGCCGCCCGGGACCTGGTTGCGGCGTTCTGGCCGGGCGCGTTGACGATCGTCGTCGAGCACTCGCCCAGCCTCCAGTGGGACCTCGGCGACACCGCCGGCACGGTCGCGGTACGGATGCCGATGCACCCCGTCGCGCTGGAGGTGCTCCGGGAGACCGGGCCGATGGCGGTCTCGTCGGCGAACAAGACCGGGCAGCCCGCGGCGACCACCGCCGAGGAGGCCCGCGACCAGCTCGGTTACTCCGTCCGGGCGTACCTGGAGGCCGGCACCGCGCCGGACCCGGTGCCGAGCACCATCGTCGACCTCACCGGCGAGATCCCCCGCGTGCTGCGGGAGGGGGCGATCCCGCTGGAGAAGCTGCGCGACGTCGTACCGGACATCCAGGGCCGGGTGGCCTGAGTGCCGCCGTTCACCGTCCTGCACGTCTGCATGGGCAACATCTGCCGCTCCCCGATGGCCGAGCGGCTGCTCGCCCTCGCGATCCGGGAGCGGCTGGCCCGGCGGGCCGACGGTGCGACGGGCGGGCCTGGGCTCGCCGACGAACTGCTGCACAGCCACAGCGCCGGCACGGGCGGCTGGCACGCGGGTGAGGAGATGAACCCGCCCGCCGCCCGTCAGGTCCGCTCCCGTGGCGGTGACATCGACGGCTTCGCCGCCCGCAAGCTGCGTTCGGACCAGATCGACGCGGCCGACCTGGTGTTGACCGCCACCGCCGACCAGCAGGACTACGTGGTCGCGCTCCGCCCCGACGCGGCCGGGCGGACCTTCGTGCTCGGCGAGTTCGGCCGGCTGCTCGCCGCCGTCGACCTGACCGGGCTGCCCGCCGCATCGGCCACCCCGGACGAGGTGTACGCCCGAGGGGTCGCCCTGGTCGAGGCAGTCGACGCCGCCCGGCGGGGCAGCACCCCGCTGCCGGCGGACGATCTCGACGACCCGTGGGGCCGGGGTGACCAGTGCTTCAGCCGGGTCGCCGACGAGATCGAGGAGACCGTCGACCCGCTCGCCGCCGCCCTGCTGCCCTGAGCGCATCGCCGGGGGTTGTCGTCCTGACCAGGGCATAGGTCGATCACGCCGGGCCGCTCCGTACACTCCACTGCGGTGGCGCACTCGACGAGGAGACCACATGAGCAAGTTCTACGGGCCCGACTTCGACGAGTTGGCGGCCACCGATCCCGAGATCGCCGACGTCGTCCTGGGCGAGTTGGACCGGTTGCGGGGCGGACTGCAACTCATCGCCAGCGAGAACCTCACCTCGCCGGCCGTACTGGCGGCGCTCGGCTCGACCCTGACCAACAAGTACGCCGAGGGTTATCCCGGACGGCGTTACTACGGTGGCTGCGCCGAGGTGGACCGGGCCGAGGAGATCGGCATCAACCGGGCCAAGGAGTTGTTCGGCGCCGAGCACGCCAACCTGCAACCGCACTCCGGGGCGAGCGCGAACCTGGCCGCGTACGCGGCGCTGGTGCAGCCGGGTGACCCGGTGCTGGCGATGGAGTTGCCGCACGGCGGTCACCTGACCCACGGCAGCCGGGTCAACTTCTCCGGCAAGTGGTTCTCCCCGGTCGGCTACACCGTCCGCCGGGACACCGAGCTGATCGACTACGACGAGGTACGCGACCTCGCCCTGGCGCACCGACCGAAGCTGATCATCTGTGGCGCGACCGCCTACCCCCGGCTGATCGACTTCGCCCGGTTCCGGGAGATCGCCGACGAGGTCGGTGCGTACCTGATGGTGGACGCCGCGCACTTCATCGGGCTGGTCGCCGGCGGGGCGATCCCGTCCCCGGTGCCGTACGCCGACGTGGTCTGTTTCACCACCCACAAGGTGCTCCGGGGACCGCGCGGCGGCATGATCCTCTGCCGGGAGGGGCTCGCCGAGCGGATCGACAAGGCGGTCTTCCCGTTCACCCAGGGTGGTCCGTTGATGCACTCCGTCGCGGCCAAGGCCGTCGCGCTGCGCGAGGCCGCGTCACCCGACTTCAGGACGTACGCCACCCAGGTGGTCCGCAACGCCCAGGCGCTGGCCGCCGGGCTCGCCGCGGAGGGGATGCGGCCGGTCTCCGGGGGCACCGACACCCACCTGGCCCTGATCGACCTGCGGGAGCTGGACGTGACCGGGCGGGACGCGGAGGAACGGGCCGGCCGGGCGGGGATCACGCTGAACAAGAACGCCATCCCGTACGACCCGCAGAAGCCGATGATCGCCTCAGGGATCCGGGTCGGCACCCCGAGTGTCACCACCCAGGGCATGCGCGAGGGTGAGATGCGGCAGATCGCGACCCTGATCTCCCGGGCCGTCCGGACCGATCCGACCGCCACCGGTGGCGAGGAGACGCTGGCCGCCGTCGCCCACGAGGTCACCGAGCTGGTGGCCGGCTTCCCGGCGTACCCCCGTGGCTGAGCTGGCGGCGGACCGCGCCCTTCCCTCCGACAGAGACCCGGCCGAGTCCCCCGCACCGGTCGACGCACCCCGCGCTGACGACGTCGCGGACCCTGCGTCCCCGACGGACAATCACTGGCGATTGCAGCACCTGCCGGTGCTGCTGTTGGCCTCCGCGGGCCTGGTCGCGCTGGCCGCCCTGGTCGGCGGCCTGACATCCGGTACGACCGGAGCGATCGGTGCGGCGATCGGCGTTGCCGTCGTCACTTTCAGTTACACATCGTCCACCCTGGTCGTGGCCTGGGCCGATTCGGTGGACCCGCAACTGGTCCTGCCGTTCGGTCTGGCGATGTACGCGGCCAAATTCTCGGTGTTCGGCGTGTTGATGGCCGCGGCGGCTGCTACTGGCTGGCCAGGGCTGGTGCCGCTGGCGCTCGGCGTGGTCGCCGGCGTGGCGGTCTGGACCGGTGTGCACATCTGGTGGATCACCGCTGTTCACCTGCGGCGGACCACCACCTAGCACGGCGCGGCAAAAAACTGTCCGTGATCGGTCATTTCCCAGCGGGCCTAAGCGGAGTAGCGTGCCTCCAGACGACGCTGCGCCCCAGAACGCCCACACACCTCGGTTGTGCGGGGGGTGCCTCCTTGCCTCGTATTTCTGGCTGATACCGTTCGCCGTGTCATGGCCGGTGACCAAACCCCCCAACCCGCTGACGGCACAGGCGACTATCAGCCGCCCAACGCCGGACAGGGATGGACCGCGCTCGCGTACCTGATCGCAGGGATGTTGGTGTGGGGCCTCATCGGCTGGCTGGTCGACCGGTGGCTCGAGACCGATGGCGTCGCCATCGGGATCGGCGTGGTACTCGGCGCGGCTGGTGGGATCTACCTGGTCATCCGCCACTTCGGCGCGCCGCCTAACTAGGGAAGGGACGCGGTGATCGGACAAACGGTCGTCCTCGCGGAGGGCGATTCTCCGTTTCCACCCAGCGTGGGGGACTTCTTCCTGCCCAGCATCGCCCCGTGGGGCGGACACTCGCTGTGGGTCACCAAGATCACCCTGCTGGTCTGGCTCGCGGCCGGTTTGCTCATCCTGTTCTTCCTGCTGAGCTACCGCAAACCGCAGCTGGTGCCGACCAAGAAGCAGTGGTTCGCCGAGTCGATCTACGGCTTCGTGCGCAACAACATCGCCGTGGAGATGATCGGGCACCGTGGAGTCGCCTTCGCGCCGTACTTCACCACGCTCTTCTGTTTCATCCTGCTGACGAACCTGTTCAGCATCGTTCCGCTGATCCAGATCTCGCCGAACTCGCACATCGCCTTCCCGGCGATCTTCGCGGCGATCAGCTACGTGATGTTCATCTGGGTGGGCATCCGGCACCACGGTGCGGGCAAGTTCTTCAAGAACGCCCTCATCCCGCCGGCGCCGTGGTACATCCTGCCGTTGCTGATTCCGATCGAGGCATTCTCGACGTTCCTGGTTCGCCCGTTCTCGCTGGCCGTGCGTCTGTTCGCGAACATGTTCGCCGGCCACATGCTCCTGCTGGTCTTCACCCTCGGCGGATTCGCGATGCTCAACGCGACCCCGCTGCTGGCGCCGGTCTCGGTGCTCTCCTGGGTGATGACCGTCGCGCTGACCTTCCTCGAAGCACTGGTCATCGTCCTACAGGCCTACGTCTTCGTCGTGCTGACGGCAAGCTACGTGCAGGGCGCTGTCGCCGAAGAGCACTGATCCACAACCGCACAACCGTTGTCGTCCCGCGTGACCGTCACGCGAGATACCCAGGAGGAACCAACTAATGGACATCGCCGCAGTAGAGGGCAGCGTCGCCGCCATCGGTTACGGCCTTGCCGCCATCGGCCCCGGCATCGGCGTCGGCCTGGTCTTCGCCGCGTACATCAACTCGACGGCGCGTCAGCCCGAGTCGTCGCGGATCACCCTGCCCTACGTCTGGATCGGCTTCGCCGTGATCGAGGCGCTCGCGCTGCTCGGCATCGCATTCGGCTTCATCTGGCAGGGCCAGCTCTAGTTCCGCCCGCCTTCGTCAACGGAGGGTTCACATGCTTTACATCGCCGCTGCGGAAGGCGCCACCGAGCACAACCCGATTCTCCCGCTCTGGCAGGAGATCGTCGTTGGATCGGTCGCCTTCGCGCTGCTCTGCTTCGTGCTGATGAAGTTCGTCTTCCCGCGCATGGAGCAGACCTTCCAGGCGCGGGTCGAAGCGATCGAGGGTGGCATCAAGCGGGCCGAGGTCGCACAGGCCGAGGCCAACCAGCTCCTCGATCAGTACCGGGCCCAGTTGGCGGAGGCACGTACCGACGCCGCCAAGATCCGCGACGACGCGCGGGCCGACGCCGAGGGCATCCGACAGGACGTCCTGGCCAAGGCGCGCGAGGAGTCCGACCGGATCATCGCGCTCGGCAAGGAACAGCTCGCCGCCGAACGGCAGACCATCGTGCGTGAACTGCGCGCGGAGGTCGGCACGCTCGCGGTCGACCTGGCCAGCAAGATCGTCGGTGAGTCGCTCGCCGACGAGGCGCGTCAGAAGGGCACGGTCGAGCGCTTCCTGACCGGGCTCGAGAGCGCGGGGGCCCGCTGATGCAGGCCGCCAGCCGGGAGTCGTACGCCGCCGTGGCGGAGCGTCTGGACGCGTACGCCCAGACCGCCGAGCCGTCGGCGATCGCCGACACCGCCGACGGGATCCTCGCCGTGGCCGATCTGCTGCGCCGTGAGGCGCGGCTGCGGCGGGCCCTGTCCGACCCGGCCCGCTCCGGCGAGGAGCGGGCCGGCCTGCTGGGCAGCCTGGTCGCCGGCAAGGTCAACTCGGACGCGTCCGAGCTGCTCACCGCGCTGGTCGGTGGTCGCTGGTCGGCTCCGTCCGAACTGCTGACCGGCACCGAGCGGCTCGGGGTGGAGGCACTGCTCGCCAGTGCCGACCGGGCCGACGACCTCGGTGAGGTCGAGGACGAGCTGTTCCGCTTCGGCCAGGTGGTCGGTGGAGACACCGGACTGAGCAACGCCCTGTCCGACCCGATCGCGCCGGTGGCGCAGCGGACCGAGCTGGTTCGGACCCTGCTGTCCGGCAAGGCGAAGCCGTCGACCATCCGCCTGGCCGAGGTGGCCCTGGCCGGCTTCGGTGGACGGTCCTTCTCCAACGGGCTCACCCGCCTGGTGGAGCTGGCCGCCGACCGCCGTGACCGGCAGGTGGCCTACGTGACCGTCGCGGCGCCCCTCGGTGAGGAAGAGGAGCGCCGGCTGAGCACCAAGCTGACCGAGATCTACGGTCGGGAGGTCACCGTCAAGCAGACGGTCGACCCGCACGTGCTCGGCGGGCTGAGCGTCCAGGTCGGTGCCGATCTCTACGACGGCACCATCCTGCGCCGACTCACCGAAACCCGTAACGCGCTCACCAAGCGCTGAACGAACTACGCCGTACTTAGCCTGCCGCTCTGAGTTAACTCCGGGCCCTGAATAGAGGAAGCAGAGGATGGCCGAGCTGACCATCTCGTCGGAGGAGATCCGCGGCGCCCTGGAGCGCTACGTCTCCTCCTATTCGCCCGACATCTCCCGCGAGGAGGTCGGCACTGTCGCCGACGCCGGTGACGGCATCGCGCACATCGAGGGGCTCCCCTCGACGATGGCCAACGAGCTGCTGGAGTTCGAGGACGGCACGCTCGGTGTGGCGCTCAACCTCGACGTCCGGGAGATCGGCACCGTGGTGCTCGGCGACTACGCCGGCATCGAGGAAGGCCAGCGCGTCAAGCGCACCGGCCGGGTGCTGTCCGTTCCGGTCGGCGACGCCTTCCTGGGTCGCGTGGTGAACGCGCTCGGTGCCCCGATCGACGGTCTCGGTGAGATCGCCAACGAGGGCTTCCGCGAGCTCGAGCTGCAGGCGCCGAACGTCATGGCCCGTCAGGGTGTGACCGAGGCCCTCCAGACCGGCATCAAGGCCATCGACGCGATGACCGCGATCGGCCGGGGTCAGCGTCAGCTGATCATCGGTGACCGGAAGACCGGCAAGACCACGGTCGCGATCGACACGATCCTGAACCAGCGGGACAACTGGCGGTCGGGTGACCCGGCCAAGCAGGTCCGCTGCATCTACGTGGCGATCGGCCAGAAGGCCTCCACCATCGCCTCGGTGAAGGGCCTGCTGGAGGAGCAGGGCGCGATGGAGTACACCACCATCGTCGCCTCGCCCGCCTCCGACCCGGCCGGCTTCAAGTACATCGCCCCGTACGCCGGCTCGTCCATCGGGCAGCACTGGATGTACGGCGGCAAGCACGTCCTGATCGTTTTCGACGACCTGACCAAGCAGGCCGAGGCGTACCGCGCCGTGTCGCTGCTGCTGCGTCGCCCGCCGGGCCGCGAGGCGTACCCGGGTGACGTCTTCTACCTGCACTCCCGCCTGCTGGAGCGCTGCGCCAAGCTCTCCGACGAGCTGGGTGGCGGCTCGATGACCGGTCTGCCGATCATCGAGACCAAGGGCAACGACATCTCGGCGTTCATCCCGACCAACGTCATCTCGATCACCGACGGGCAGATCTTCCTCGAGGGCGAGCTGTTCAACCAGGGTGTCCGGCCGGCGATCAACGTCGGTACCTCGGTCTCCCGGGTCGGTGGCGCCGCGCAGGTCAAGCCGATGAAGAAGGTCGCCGGCCGGCTCCGGCTGGACCTGGCCCAGTACCGCGAGCTGGAGGCGTTCGCCGCCTTCGCCTCCGACCTGGACAAGGCCTCCCGTAACCAGCTGGACCGTGGCGCCCGCCTGGTCGAGCTGCTCAAGCAGCCGAACTACTCGCCGTTCCCGGTCGAGGAGCAGGTGGTGTCGGTCTGGGCCGGTACCGAGGGCAAGCTCGACGACATCGCGGTTGCCGACGTACGCCGGTTCGAGAACGAGTTCCTCGAGTTCCTGCGGCACAACTACAAGTCGACGCTGGATTCGATCGCGGCGTTCAACTGGAGCGACGACGAGCCGCGCGCCCTGGACGAGGCGATCAACCGGTTCAAGGCCCAGTTCCTGGGTAAAGCGGACGACGTGAAGGTCAACGAGGCCGCAGCCGCGCCCCTCGAAGGCGAAGAGAACCGCGAGACCGTAACCCGGTACCGGGATGGCGGGACCGACGCTGCGGTAGAGAAGTAGGGCTGACCAATGGCGGCCCAGGTTCGCGTTCTTCGTCAACGAATCCGCTCGGCGAAGTCGATGAAGAAGATCACCAAGGCGATGGAGCTCGTGGCGACGAGCCGGATCGCCAAGGCCCAGGCCCGGGTCGCGGCGTCCCTGCCGTACTCCCAGGCCATCACCGGTGTGCTCACCGCGCTGGCGTCCAACGCGGCGATCGACCACCCGCTGCTCACCGCCCGTCCGCGGGTACGGCGAGCCGGGGTCGTGGTGGTCACCAGTGACCGCGGCCTGGCCGGCGGTTACAGCTCCAACGCGATCAAGATGGCCGAGTCCCTGCTGGCTCGGCTGCGGGACGAGGGCAAGGAGCCGGTGCTCTACGTCATCGGCCGTAAGGGCGTCACCTTCTACCGGTTCCGCAACCGGCCGATCGAGGCGAGCTGGACCGGGTTCTCGGAGCAGCCGTCGTTCGCGAACGCCCGCGAGGTGGGAGAGACGCTGATCAAGGCGTTCGGCCACGGCGCGGACGACGAGAGCGGCAGCGGCGGCATCGACGGCGTGCTGGGCGTGGACGAGTTGCACATCGTCTACACCGAGTTCAAGTCGCTGATGACGCAGAACCCGGTTACCAAGATCATCGGCCCGATGGAGGTCGAGGACCGTCCGCGGTCCGAGGGCCTGCTGCCGGCGTACGAGTTCGAGCCGGAAGCCGAGGCGCTGCTCGACGCACTGCTGCCGAAGTACATCAACACCCGGATCTACGCGGCGTTGATCGAGTCGGCGGCGAGTGAGTCGGCGGCACGCCGGCGCGCGATGAAGAGCGCGACCGACAACGCCGAGGACATGATCGACAGATACACGCGTGAGATGAACTCGGCCCGCCAGGCCGGGATCACCCAGGAGATCAGTGAGATCGTCGGCGGCGCCAACGCGCTGGCCGCGTCGGGAAGTGAAGTGTGATGACTGCACCAGTAGAGACGAAGACCGCCACCGGTCGGGTGGTACGGGTCATCGGCCCGGTCGTCGACGCCGAGTTCCCGCGCGACGCCATGCCGGAGATCTTCAACGCCCTCAACGTCACCGTCTCGCTCTCCGGTGGAGAGAAGACGCTGACCCTTGAGGTCGCCCAGCACCTGGGCGACAACATGATCCGGGCCATCTCGATGCAGCCGACCGATGGCATGGTCCGCGGCGCCGAGGTCCGGGACACCGGCAACCCGATCATGGTCCCGGTGGGTGACGGCACCAAGGGTCACGTGTTCAACGCGATCGGCGAGTGCCTCAACCTCAAGGAGGGCGAGAAGCTCCAGGTCTCCGACCGGTGGGGTATCCACCGGAAGGCCCCGGCCTTCGCCGACCTCGAGCCGAAGACCGAGATGCTGGAGACCGGCATCAAGGTTCTCGACCTGCTCGCCCCGTACGTCAAGGGTGGCAAGATCGGCCTGTTCGGCGGCGCGGGTGTGGGCAAGACCGTGCTGATCCAGGAAATGATCATCCGGGTTGCGAACAACTTCGGTGGTACCTCGGTGTTCGCCGGGGTGGGGGAGCGTACCCGTGAGGGCAACGACCTCATCCACGAGATGACCGAGTCCGGCGTCATCGAGAAGACCGCGCTGGTCTACGGCCAGATGGACGAGCCGCCGGGCACGCGTCTGCGGGTCGCCCTCTCCGCGCTGACCATGGCGGAGTACTTCCGGGACGTGCAGAAGCAGGAGGTGTTGCTCTTCATCGACAACATCTTCCGGTTCACCCAGGCCGGCTCGGAGGTTTCCACCCTGCTGGGCCGGATGCCGAGTGCGGTGGGTTACCAGCCGACGCTCGCCGACGAGATGGGCGAGCTCCAGGAGCGGATCACCTCGGTCCGAGGCCAGGCGATCACCTCGATGCAGGCGATCTACGTGCCGGCGGACGACTACACCGACCCGGCACCGGCGACCACCTTCGCCCACCTGGACGCGACCACCAACCTGGAGCGGTCGATCTCCGACAAGGGCATCTACCCGGCGGTTGACCCGCTGGCGTCCTCCTCGCGGATCCTCGCCCCGGAGTACGTCGGTCTGGAGCACTACACCGTCGCCTCCGAGGTGAAGCGGATCCTGCAGCGCTACAAGGACCTGCAGGACATCATCGCCATCCTCGGTATCGAAGAGCTCTCCGAGGAAGACAAGATCACCGTTGGGCGTGCCCGGCGGATCGAGCGCTTCCTGTCGCAGAACACCTTCGCGGCCGAGGTCTTCACCGGCATCAAGGGTTCGTACGTGCCGGTCAAGGACACCGTCGAGGCGTTCAAGAAGATCAGCGAGGGTGAGTTCGATCACTTCCCCGAGCAGGCGTTCTTCATGTGCGGTGGCCTGGACGACCTGGAGCGCAACGCACGCGAGCTGATGAAGGACTAGTTTTCCGTACTGCGACTGGGGACCGTGCCGGCTGACCGCCGACACGGTCCCTTTTCGCGTACGCGGGGTGCGGGGCGGCCCAGTTGATCTTCCAGGCGTTTACCCAGAAACCAGCGCTACGCTCTGCAACGTCCGTGCCCTCGTAGGGCCGTCCGTTTCCGTCGGGGCGCGATGATGGGAGATGCCTGGTGACCGACCTCGGTACGCCGACCACACACGGCAAGCGCAGGAAGAAGTCGGCGGTGCCGCGCTGGGCGCGACTCTGCACGATCTTCGGTACCGTGCTGATGCTGCTCAGTGGGGTCGTACTGGTCGGGTTCGAGGCGCTGCTCTCGCGCTACCAGGGTGCGGTGGCCAGTGCCGACCTCTTCGGCGACGAGGGACCCGGCACCCCGCCGCCGAAAGTGTCCGACATCAAGGGGCCGGTCAACATCCTGCTGGTCGGCATCGACCCGCGGCAGCCGTCCACGCCCCCGCTGGCCGACTCGATCATGATCCTGCACGTGCCGGCCGGGATGGACCGGGCGTACCTCTTCTCGCTTCCCCGTGACCTGCGGGTGGACATCCCCGCCTTCCCGAAGGCGAACTACGCCGGCGGCAACGACCGGCTCAACGCCGCCATGTCGCACGGCAGCCTGGTGCCCGGGAAGAACCCGGACGCGGCCAAGGGCTTCGAGTTGTTGCAGACCACGATCAGCAACTACACCGGCATCAAGCGGTTCGACGCGGGCGCGATCCTCAACTTCGGCGGTTTCAAGAAGATCGTCGACGCGATGGGCGGCGTCGACATGTACATCGACGCCGACACCAAGTCCGAGCACCTCCAGCCGGACGGCACCCCGCGGCCGGGCAACCCGAACGGCGAGGGTTACATCGGGCCGCAGCGCGAGTACAAGAAGGGCCAGGCCCACCTGAACGGCTGGCAGGCCCTGGACTACGTACGGCAGCGCAAGACGCTGGTCGACGGCGACTACGGGCGGCAGCGGCACCAGCAGCAGTTCATCCGGGCGATGGCGAGCCAGGCACTCAGCCGGGACGTGGTGACCAACCCGCTCAAGCTGGACGCGGTGCTGCGCGCCGCCGGCCAGTCCCTGATCTTCAACGGTCGTGGGCACAGCGTCGCCGACTGGGCTTTCGCCCTGCGTGACCTGCGGTCCGACTCGATGACGCTGATCAAACTGCCGCACGCCGCGCTCGGCTCGTCCAGCAACTACCAGGGCGAGCAACTGAAGGACCCGGCCCCGGACTTCTTCGCCTCCGTACAGGCCGACACGCTGGACACCTTCGTGGCCGCGCACCCCGAGCTGATCAACACGGACAAGTAGCCGGGGGTGCTTCTCGCCACCCGCCGTGGGAACGGGACGGATGCGCGACTAGACTCGGTGGGATCCCGTAGCTATACAAGGAGTCAGCGTGGCAAATCAGCTACACGTCGAGCTCGTAGCCGTCGAGGAGAAGGTCTGGTCCGGTGACGCCGAAATGGTCGTCGCGCGGACGACCGAGGGCGAGCTCGGAGTGCTGCCGGGCCACGCTCCGCTGCTGGGGCAGCTCGCCGAGCCCGGACAGGTCCGGATCAAGCTCGCCGGTGGTGAGCAGATCACGTTCGAGGTGGCCGGTGGCTTCCTCTCGGTGACCGGCTCGGGCGTCACCGTCCTCGCCGAGAGCGCCACCCCGGTTACCGCCGCTTCGACCCGCTGACCCGGCACGTCGGTGCTGGTTCTGGAGTGGATCGGGGTCGGCGCGCTGGTCGTGCTCGCCGGCCTGCTCGTACTCTTCGTCCGGCGTGCCCTGGTGACCCGCTCGGGCGGGATCATCCGGCTCAGCGTACGGGTGTCGACGATGCTCGACGGCCGGGGCTGGTCGCCAGGATTCGGGCGCTTCACCGACGACGAACTGCGCTGGTACCGGATGTTCAGTTTTGCCATCCGGCCCAAGCGGGTGCTCGCCCGTCGGGGGCTCGCGGTTGAACGTCGCCGGTTGCCCGAGGGCCAGGAACAGTTCTCCATGCCGGCCGACTGGGTGATCCTCCGCTGTACCAGCCATCAGGCACCGGTGGAGATCGCGATGGCGCAATCCACGGTGACCGGTTTTCTCTCGTGGCTCGAGGCCGCTCCTCCGGGGGCGGTCTCGCCGCGTCTGGGGGCTCATGATTGGCCTGCTGCTTGAGGGTGTTCGTTGGGGGGTTGGGCCCGCCGTGCCCGGCTCCGAGCGGTCAGGCTTGATCTCTCCGCCGGGCACGGCGGGCCCAACCCAAACCTTTGTTCGTCAACGCCCGGTCCCGATGGGGACCGGGCGTTGTTGCTTGGGAGCAGGGGTGTTCGCTTCAGGCGGTGGTGTCGTCCCTGCTGGCGCTGACCGGGGTGAGGCCGGAGTGGGGGCGGGTGGGGCGGATGGGGCGGCGGCAGTGGTAGACGAGTGCGGGGGGCAGGTTCGCCCAGACCGTACGGCCCATGGTGACCTCTTCGAACCGGGACCGGAGTGCGGTGCGGAGTCGCTGTGCCGGCGGGGTCCAGATCGCGAACAGGTAGGCGAAGGTGGTGAACGCGCCGTCGTCGGCGAGCCCGTCGGCGACCGCGTCGAGCAGGTTCTGCTGCAGGTCGTTGTTGAAGGCGGCCCAGGGCAGGCCGCTCACGATCACGTCCGCTTGGCGGTGGCCCCGTGCGGCAAGCAGGTCACGGAGTTTGCGGGCGTCGTCCGAGATGACGTCCACCGCGGGGTAGCGCCGACTCAGGGCACCGGCGAAGTCGGGGTTGATCTCGATGGCGAGCTGGTGGCCGCGCCCGCCGAGCCGGCGCTGGATCTCGCCGGTGAAGGAGCCGGTACCCGGTCCGAGTTCGACCACCACCGGATCGCCCGTACGCGGAACCGGTGCGGTGATCTTGTCTGCCAGTGCCCGTGAGCTGGGCGCGATCGCACCGACCGCCATCGGCTGACGGACAAACTGGGTCAGGAACGTTAATTTCTCATTGGCCACGGCCACCAAAATAGGCGATGACCGCCCGTACCCGGTCGTCCGGATGGTCGGAACTTCGGCCACCCGGAGGAGGCGGACCGGCCGGTGGCCGGACCGGCTGCCCACGCCCGCTACGTATCGTTGGCGGGTGCGAACGGGGCGGTGGCGGTGGGGTCCGGATCTGTTGCTCGGACTGGTCGGGCTCGCGCTGGTCGCGGCCAACGGCCTGCTCGGCTGGGCCGAGATCCAGGACAACCCGGTCGTCGCCGGCCTGGCCACCGCGACCGGGCTCGCACTGTTCGGGGCGCGGCGCTGGCCGTGGCCGACGATGGCGGTCGAGGCGACCCTGCTGGTGGTCGCCGACGCCGTCGCCCCACCGAACAGTGTCATCACCCAGCTGGGGCTGGCGGTCGCGTTGGCCGTGGTCGGCTACCGCTCGCGCTGGTTGGGCAGCGCCACGGCGTTCCTGCTGGCCCTCGTCGCGACGCTGATCGACGTGGTCGACCCGGGCGGGGAGCAGCTGGGGCTCACCGACAAGGAGGCGACGGTACGGGTGCTCGCCATCGCGGCACTGGTCGGCGCGCCGATCGTGTTCGGCCGGTACCTGCGCCGGCAGCGGGACGCCACCCTGGTCGCCGAGGAGCGTGCCTGGGAGGCGGAGACCCGGCAGGCGGCGGAGAACCGGGCGGCCCGGCTCGCCGAGCGGACCAGTATCGCCCGGGACCTGCACGACATCGTCGCCCACCATGTCAGCGCCATCGCGTTGCAGGCCGGCGCGGCCCAGTTCGCCGCCCGGCACACCGGCAAGGTGGACGACGCGGTGGTGGCCCTCGGCGAGGTGCGCGGTACGGCCGGTCGGGTGCTCGACGAGCTGCGCGAGCTGCTGGAGGTGTTGCGCGACCCGGAGGCGGTCGAGGCGACCACGGTGCTGGTCGAGCCGGAGCAGATCTTCCGGGACGCGGTCCGCCAGGTCGAGGCGGGCGGGCTGGAGGTTCGGCTGGCGGGTGCCGAACTGGTGGCCGGGGCGCCGCTGGTGGTGCGTACGACCGCGGCGCGGGTGATTCAGGAGGGGCTGACCAACGCGCTCAAACACGCCGGACCCGGCAGTTCGGTGTCGGTGCGGCTGTGCCGGGAGGAGCGTGGCCTGCTGGTCGAGGTACTCGACAGCGGCTCTGTACGGGCCGATCCGGTCCGTACGGAGCTGCCGCCGTCGGGGCACGGCCTGGCCGGCATGCGGGAGCGGGTCGGGCTGCTCGGGGGTAGGTTGGCCGCCGGTCCCGCCGCCGATGGGGGTTGGCGGCTGACAGCTCACCTACCGGTCAAGGAGACCGCATGATCCGCGTACTCGTCGTGGACGACCAGGCGCTGGTCCGCGCCGGAGTCGCCCTGCTGCTGCGTACGGCCGGGGGTTTCGACATCGTCGGGGAGGCCGCCGACGGATCGGAGGCGGTACGCCTGGCCCAACGGCTGCACCCCGACGTGGTGCTGATGGATCTGCGGATGCCGAGGATGGACGGGATCGAGGCGACCCGGCGGATCCTCGACCATCACCCGGCCGCCAGGGTGTTGGTGCTGACCACGTTCGCCGACGACGCCGACATCTACGGTGCCCTGGGCGCCGGTGCGATCGGTTACCTGGTCAAGGACGGCGAGCCGGAGGCGCTGATCGAAGCGGTCCGGCGGGCGGCCAACGGGGAGTCGCTGCTGGCCCCGCCGGTGCTGGCCCGCATCGTCGGCCGCGCCCTGTCCGCCCACCGCGAGGACGCCCAGCGGGACGCCGAGCAGGTCCCCGTCGGGCAGCGGCGCCTGCTCACCGACCGGGAGCGGCAGGTGCTGGCCCTGGTCGGGGTCGGGCTCTCCAACGCCGAGATCGCCGGCCGGCTGCACCTGGGCGTCACCACGGTCAAGACCCACGTCTCGGCCGCGATGGAGAAGCTACGGCTGCGCAACCGGGTGCAGGCCGCCGTGGTGGCCCACCGGCTCGGGCTGGTGGACGACGGGTTCAACCTGGTCGAGGAGCCCGACCCCGACCCGGTGGTGGGCGCCCCCTAGGGCTGCCTCCGGCCACCCGGAGGAGGCCCGGCGGCCGGCTGACCGACGTGGCGGCGTACCGGTGGGCGTCAGGGTAGCTGGGTGGAGATCATCAGCGCCTTTGTCGACTGGCTCGCCGGGTTGTCGACCGGCTGGTTGTACCTGACCGCAGCGGTCGTGCTGGCCGCCGAGGTGGCGGTGCTGCCGGGGATGGTCCTGCCGGCGGCCACCACGATGCTCACCGTCGGTTTCCTGGCCCGTGCCGGTGACCTGGACCCGGCCACCGCCCTCGTGGTGACCAGCCTGGCGGCGATGCTCGGCGACCACCTCGGCTTCCTGGAGGGGCGGCTGGTGGGGCCCCGGCTGCGGCGGGGTCGGTTCGGCCGCCGGATCGACGCCGGGCGGTGGGAGCGGGCGGAGCGCCTGCTGACCGCCGGGGGCGGCCCGGCGATCGTGCTCGGCCGGTGGACGCCGTACGTCCGGACCCTGGTGCCCCGGATGGCGGCGGTGGCCGGGCTGCCGTACCGGCGGTTCGCGGTGTACGACGCCGCCGCGGTGCTGGTCTGGGTGCCCGGCATCTTCCTGATCGGCTATCTCGCCGGGGCGTCGTACCTGCGGATGGGCGGACTGATCGGCACGGTGGTGGTGATCGTTGTGGCCGTGGCCGGGCTGGTCACCGCCGGCGTGTGGGCCCACCGCCGTCGGGGTCGGGGCCGTGCCCGCCGTGACCGGGAGTCCGCCACAGGATGCCGGGGACGGGTACGGCATGCCCGGTCGCCACTGCGGCGGCGTGGCCCGGACCAGGGGCGGCGTACCCGCCCGGACACCCGTACGGCTCGGTCGGAGCGGGACCCGTCCCGGTGGTGATCAGCGTGCGCCCGGCGTCACCTCCGGCCGCCGGGGACCCATAGCACATCCCCGTCGGGATTGGCCGTTCTTGCCAGGATGAAGAGCAGATCGGATAGCCGGTTGAGATACTTTGCCGGAAGGATGCTGGTTCGTTCCTGATCGTGGTTCACCAGTGCCCAGGCCGCTCGTTCGGCGCGCCGGGCCACCGTGCGTGCGACGTGCAACAGAGCCGCTCCCGCGGTGCCGCCGGGCAGGATGAAGGAGTCGAGCTTGCCCAGTTCCGCGTTGTACTCGTCGCACCAGGTTTCGAGCCTGGTCACGTACTCCTCGGTCACCCGCAGCGGCGGATATGCCGGATTCGGCTCGACCGGGGTGGCCAGGTCGGCGCCGACGTCGAAGAGGTCGTTCTGGATAGCGGCCAGCACCGTACGCAGACCGTCGTCGAGTTGGCCGAGCGCGAGGGCCACCCCGATCGCCGCGTTGCACTCGTCCACGTCCGCGTACGCGGCGATCCGCGGATCGGTCTTCTCGACCAGTTCGTTGTTGCTCAGCCTGGTCTGGCCGGCGTCGCCGGTCCTGGTGTAGATGCGGGTGAGGTGAACGGCCATGACGGACAGCGTACGGAGGTCCGACGGCGAGCCGCCCACCCAGACGGTGACCGGTGACGGAACCGACCCGACCGGCGGGCTGCCGGGGGACTGGCCGCCGGCCGGGGTGACCGCAGAGGTGGCGGCCGACCCTACGATTGCCGACGTGGACGTGATCAGGGTCAGCGGTGGCGCCCGGCTCGCCGGTGAGGTGCACGTCGTGGGCGCGAAGAACTCCGCGCTGAAGCTGATGGCGGTGGCGCTGCTGGCGCCCGGCCGCAGTGTGATCACCAACGTCCCCCGGATCACCGACATCGCGATCATGGGCGAGGTGCTGCGCCGGCTCGGTTGCGAGGTCTCGTTCGGCGAGGACAACGGCACCTCGACCGGGACCATCGAGGGCATCCCGGTGGTCGGGGTGGCCGACGGCGTACCGGTGGAGGTGCCGCCGGTGGACGGCGCCGGACCGGTCCGCGACGTCGCCTCGACGGCCAGCGGCGAGGCCCAGGCGGCGGTCGACCTCGGTGCACTGCCCGGCCGGGCCCGGACGGTGACCATCGACGTGCCCGCCGAACCGGGCACCGACGCCGACTACGACCTGGTACGCCGGCTGCGTGCGTCGATCTGCGTCCTCGGCCCGTTGCTGGCCCGGCGCGGTTACGTCCGGGTGGCCCATCCCGGTGGTGACGCGATCGGCTCCCGGGGCCTGGACATGCACGTGTCGGGCCTGGCCCGGATGGGTGCGGAGATCTCCGGCTCGCACGGCTTCGTGATCGCCTCGGCCCCGAACGGGCTGCGCGGGGCGACCATCTGGCTGGACTTCCCCAGCGTCGGCGCGACCGAGAACCTGGTCATGGCCGCCGTGCTGGCCAAGGGGATCACGGAGATCGACAACGCGGCCCGCGAGCCGGAGATCGTCGACATCTGCACCATGCTCTCGGCGATGGGAGCCAAGATCGAGGGAGCCGGCACCTCGACCATCCGGATCGAGGGCGTCAGCGAGTTACGCCCGGTGCAACATCGTACGGTCGGCGACCGGATCGTCGCCGGCACCTGGGCCTTCGCGGCGGCCATGACCCAGGGGGACGTGACCGTGACCGGTGCGAGCCCCAGCTTCCTGGAGATCGCCCTGGACAAGGTGATCTCCGCCGGTGGCCTGGTCGAGACCCGGACCGACGCCTTCCGGGTACGGATGGACCGGCGCCCGACCGCCGTCGACGTGGTCACCCTGCCGTTCCCGGGCTTCGCCACCGACCTGCTGCCGATGGCGATCGGGATGGCCTCGGTCAGCGAGGGCGCTTCGCTGATCACGGAGAACATCTTCGACGGCCGGTTCATGTTCGTGAACGAAATGGCCCGGCTCGGCGCCGACATCAAGACCGACGGGCACCACGCCGTGGTCCGGGGCCGGGAGCGCCTCTCCAGCGCCCCGGTCCGGGCCACCGACATCCGGGCCGGCGCCGGCCTGGTGATCGCCGGCCTCTGCGCCGACGGGGTGACCGAGATATCGCACGTGCACCACGTCGACCGGGGCTACCCGGACTTCGTCGCGGACCTGCGTGCCCTCGGCGTCGAGGTCGAACGCACCACCGCCCCCGCCGAGCAGAACTTCTCCCTCTGACCCCCTGCTCCACCCCCGCTGCTCGTCCCCGCCCGCTGCTCGTCCGCGTCGCCTGAGGTGTCGTTCAGGTCGACGGATAGAGTGCGGTGAGGACAGGCGTACCAGGGGAGGAGCAGGCGGATGGCGGGTCGACTCGCGGTCATCGGGGCCGGACTGATGGGTTCGGGCATCGCACAGGTGGCGGCGCTGGCAGGTTGGCAGGTGACGCTTCGCGACCTGGACGACGCGGCCACCCAACGCGGCCTGGACGGCATCCGTACCTCGCTGGACAGGTTCGCCGCCAAGGGCAGGATCGAGGCCGGTGAGGTGGAGAGCACCCTGGCCCGGATCACCCCGACCACCGACCTGGCGGCGGCGGCCGACGCCGACCTGGTGGTCGAGGCGGTGTTCGAACGGCTGGAACTCAAGCAGGAGGTGTTCCGCGAACTGGACCGGATCTGCCGGCCGGACGCGGTCCTCGCGACCAACACCTCGGCGATCCCGGTCACCCAGATCGCGGCGGTGACAAAGCGGCCGGAGTCGGTCGTCGGCACCCACTTCTTCTCACCGGTGCCGATGATGCAGCTCTGTGAGCTGGTACGCGGCTACAAGACCAGCGACGAGACGCTCGCCACCGCCCGCGCCTTCGCCGAGGAGATCGGCAAGACCTGCGTGGTGGTGAACCGGGACATCGCCGGTTTCGTCACCACCCGCCTGATCACCGCCCTGGTCATGGAGGCGGTCAAGCTCGTCGAGTCCGGCGTCGTCTCCGCCGAGGACCTCGACGTCGCCTGCAAGCTCGGCTTCGGCCACGCCATGGGCCCGCTCGCCACCACCGACCTGACCGGCGCGGACGTGCTCCTGCATGCCACCAAGAACATCTACACCGACACCGGCGACGAGAAGTTCTTCCCGCCAGAGTTGCTCCAGCGCATGGTCACCGCCGGCGACCTGGGTCGGAAAACCGGCAAGGGTTTCTACTCGTACTGATTGATTTTGGGTTGTGGCCTGCCGTGCCCGGCGGAGAGATCAAGCCTGACCGCTCGGAGCCGGGCACGGCAGGCCACAACCCCCCCACCGCAACCACTCACCCGTCGCGGCGAGTGGTCCACCGGAAGGTGCGTAGGCAGAGGATCAGGCCGATGATGCACCAGGCGGCCAGGACGAGGGCGACCTTGCCCAACTCGTACGAGCCGGCGGGCTCCTGGGCGCCGAACGAGGCGGGCAGGAAGACCGAGCGCAGGCCCTGGCACATCCACTTCAGCGGGAAGATCGCCGCCACCTGCTGCATCCACGTCGGCAGGTCGGTGAAGACGAAAAAGACGCCGGAGATGAACTGGAGGATCAGGGCGACCGGGGTGACCGTACTGGGTGCGCTCCGGCCGCTGCGCGCCAGCGAGGAGAAGGCGATGCCGCAGAGGGTGCAGGCGGTGATGCCGAGGGCGGAGACCCAGCCGAAGGTGAACCACTTGGTGGCGGTGTCCGGCAGTTTGAGGTCGAACAGCAGGACCGCGACGGCGAGCAGGAGGACCGTCTCGGCGATGCCGATGACGGCGACCATGATGGTCTTGCCGGCGAAGTAGACCCATTTCGGCATCGGGGTGCCGCGCAGGCGCTTGAGCACGCCCCGGTCGCGTTCGATCGGGATCTGGATGGCCAGGCTCTGGAAGCCGACGGTGAGCAGGCCGGTGGCGATCATGCCGGTGACGAAGTACTGGGTGAACTTGACGCCGCCGCCGATCTCGCCCGAGAAGATCGACGCGAAGATCAGGATCAGGACCACCGGGAAGAGCATGGTGAAGACCACCGACTCGCGGCTGCGCAGGAACTGGCGCAGCTCCAGCCGCCCCTGCCGCAGGCCGAGTTCGATCGGGCCGGTCCGGCGGGGCACCGCTACCGGGGCGGCTTCCGTGGTGGTGCTCATCACTGTCCGATCATCCGCAGGTAGACGTCTTCCAGGGTCGGGCGGGACACGGTGAGGCCGGGCACCTCGCCGCCGTACCGCGCGGCCAACTCGGCGATCAGGGCCGTCGGCGTCGCGCTCTCCGCCTGCTGCGGCGTCCCGTCCGGGGTACGCCAGGAGACGACCGGCAACGCCTGCTGCCGGTTGCCCAGCTCGGCCGGGGTGGAGACCTCCACCAGCTGGCCGGCGGTGATCACGCCCACCCGGTCGGCGAGTGACTCCGCCTCGTCCAGGTAGTGGGTGGTCAGGACGATGGTGGTGCCGGCGGCGGCGAGATCGCGGATCAGCTCCCAGAACTCGCGCCGCGCCTCGGGGTCGAATCCGGTCGTCGGCTCGTCGAGGAAGAGGAGTTCGGGGCGGCCGATGATGCCGAGGGCCACGTCGAGCCGGCGCTTCTGACCGCCGGAGAGGGTGTGCGTACGGGCGCGGGTCTTGTCGGTGAGCCCGACCCGGCCGATCACCTGGCGCGGATCGTCCGGATTCGGATAGAACGCCGCGAAGTGGTCGACCACCTCGCCGACGGTCAGGTCGTCGAACTCGCCGGTGCCCTGGAGCACGATGCCGACCCGGGATCGCCAGTCCCGCCCGGCGGTGTTCGGGTCGACGCCGAGGACGTTGACCTCGCCGCCGTCGCGGCGCCGGTAGCCCTCCAGGATCTCGACCGTCGTCGTCTTGCCGGCACCGTTCGGGCCGAGCAGGGCGAACACCTCGCCGGCCCGGACCGACAGGTCGAGACCGGCGACGGCGACGTGCTCGCCGTACGACTTGCGCAATCCCCGTACGGAGATCGCGAGCTGGTCACTCATGACGAACACTATGCGCGCCGGTGACGAACGGTGGGTAGCTGGGGTCCGGCCATCCGGAGTGGGTCAAGATCCGCTGAGGACCTCGGAGAGGGTCGCCGGGACCAGATTCCGGTCCCGCAGGCCGGCCAGGATGTGCGGAAGCGCCTCGTCGGTCATCGCGGCGTTCGCCTCGGTGACGTGCATGATCACCACCGAGCCGGGACGTACCTTGTCGAGCACCGCCCTGACGATCGGTTGCCAGGCGGTGGCGAACGGGTCCCCGCTGACCACGTCCCCGTCGACCACGGTCAGGCCGAGCGGGGCGAGCGCGGAGAGGGCCGCCGTGTCGTGGCACAGGCCGGGGAAGCGGAAGTAGCGGGTCTGCCGGCCGCCGTACGGCTCGATCACCCGGAACGTCTTCGCCACGTCCTCGGTCATGCTGTTGGCCGGCACCCGGGGCAGGTCGTAGCAGTCCCCGGTGAACGCCAGGTGCCCGTACGTGTGATTGGCCAGCTCGAACCGGGGATTCGCCGCCAGTCGACGGGTCAGGTCGGGGTAGCGCTCGACCCACTTACCGGTCAGGAAGAAGGTGGCCGGCAGTTCTTCCCGTTCCAGCAGGTCGATGATCTTCAGGTTGGCGTACGACTTCACCTTGCCCGTACGCAGGCTGTAGAGCATGGAGTCGGTCATGTCGGCGTCGAAGGTGAGCGCGACCCGGTTGCCCGTACGCGGTCCGTTGTTGACCACCGGTGGCCTGGTCCCCGCCCGCGTCGCGCCGGGGACGGTGCCGCCCGGCGCGCCGGTGCTCGGGTTGGCGCCGGGCTTGGTGGTGGCTCGGGTCGGGGTGCCGGCGGGGCCGATCGCGTGCGTGTCGGGGCCCGGTGCGCCGCCGGTGGACGGCGCGCGGTCCGGGGGCGACAGCGTTCCGGTCAGTCCGACGGCGGCGGTGGCGGTGCCGAGGACGGCCACCGCCACCAGTACGCCCAGCAGTAGCCGGGACCGGGGTCGACTCACCGGGCAGATCATTCCAGAAGTGAGGAATGTTCATGGCCCTATCCGGAGCCCTTCACCCGTTGGTGCTACTCAGACGCGGAAACCGGCAGCTCGGGCGGCGTCCCGTTCCCGTTTGCGCTCCCGTCGGCGGCGCAGCAACCAGGGCACCAGGATCGCGAAGCCGACCAGGAAGACCAGCACCAGCACCGGCAGGACGATTGCCACGAGCGACACGACCACGCTGGTCGCGTCCTCGGCGGTGCTGGCCACGGGGGCACCGAAACCGGCGGTGCTGGCGTTGATCAGCGGCCGGGCCGCCGACTTCACCGCGTGTACGCCGAACGCGATCAGCATGCCGGTCACGATCGGCACCCACTGGTTGGAGGAGAAGAAGCTCCCCGGGTCGGTGACCGTCACGGTTTCCGAGCTGGAGCCGGCGCTGAACGCCAACCCGCCGGCGGTCGGCCGGACCACCGTCTGCACGAGATCGTTGACGTGGTCGACCACCGGCACCTTGTCGGCGACGAACTCGACCGCGAGCAGCACCGCCAGGATCGCCAGCACCCAGCCGTTGGACAGCCACTGCCAACCGCTGGGCAGGTCGATCAGACCGGTGAACCGGGACAACAGTCCCATGAGCAGCAGGGGGATGTACGCGTTCAGGCCGGAAGATGCGGCCAGGCCCGTACCGGTGAGGGCTTCCAGCACGTCGTCAGCATCTCATCGACGCGCCACTTCCGCCCAACGGGCGGTTTGGGGCTTGCGGCGGCGGCTCGTTCCGTTCGGCGGGCCTCGCGCGGCGTGCGCGGCGGGCGGCGGCAGGGCTCTCCGCTACCCTCGTCGGGTGCGGTTGGTGATAGCGCGATGCGCGGTGGACTACGTGGGACGACTCTCGGCGCATCTGCCGCTGGCCACCCGCTTGCTGATGGTCAAGGCGGACGGGTCGGTGTCGATCCACGCCGACGACCGGGCGTACAAGCCGCTCAACTGGATGAGTCCGCCCTGCAAGCTGGAAGAGGCACCCGGCGTGTGGCGGGTGGTGAACAAGGCCGGCGAGGAACTGCGGATCACCCTGGAGGAGGTCTTCCAGGACACCTCGTACGAGCTCGGGGTCGACCCCGGCCTGCGCAAGGACGGGGTGGAGGCGCACCTCCAGGAGTTGCTGGCGGCGAACCCGACCACCCTCGGCGACGGGTTCACGCTGATCCGCCGGGAGTACCCGACCGCGATCGGCCCGGTCGACCTGCTCTGCCGCGACGGGGCATCGGCCACCGTGGCGGTCGAGGTGAAGCGGCGCGGCGACATCGACGGCGTGGAGCAACTGACCCGCTACCTGGAGCTGCTCAACCGCGACCCGCTGCTCGCCCCGGTGCACGGCGTCTTCGCCGCCCAGGAGATTAAGCCGCAGGCCCGGGTGCTCGCAACCGACCGGGGCATCCGGTGCGTGGCCGTCAACTACGACCGCCTGCGCGGCATCGAACGCGACGAGCTGACCCTGTTCTAGCTTCCAGTCGGTGCCGGCCGGCTGGTTCCGGCCGGCCGGTTTCCGCGCCTAGACGAAGTTACGCGGTTTGGGCGTACATCAAAGATGATGTGGAAACATCAAATTCGATGTACGCGTCTTCGGCGGTGCCACGTTCGCGGTTGGGGCCAGAGCGTGTTCGAGACCCGACACCGTACGGTGACCGCCATGAGGCGGGCCGAGGTCTTGCACGATCTGCTGGGCAAGGGTCGGGGCTACGACATGCCGCGAATGGAGACGCTTGCCGCTGAGCTCGGCCTACCCGTGGCCGACGTGCTCGTGGTCGGGGGCAATCCCGTGCCGGGGGACCTGCTGCCGCCGGATCGCGATAGGAAAGTCATGCGCGCGTTCACCTACCGCGTGACATATTGCAACCACCCGCAGCTCGCGGCCCTGCGCGAGTTCCTGCTCGCTCTGCCGGTTGAGGGCGCGGCACCCGAGCCTTGGCCGGCCCGCGACCCGGCGGACCAGGACCCCTTCCCGGCCATCCTGCACGGCCTTATGCGTAACCGCGGCTTCGGGGTATACGAGTTCCCGTTCGTCGGGCTGTCGATCAGCACCATCAGAGGCATGCTGGGCGGGGCTTGGCACCGGTTGTCGCAGTTGCAGGCGGTGGCCGGGCCGCTGGGCTGGAGCACGGAGGATCTCGCCATCCTCGCGGGTGAACCGGTGCAGCCCCTCGACTACGGTCCGATGTTCTGCCACCACGTCGGCGCGGTGTTCCTGGCCGCCGTCCCCTGCACGACCGAGCAGTTGGTGCGTGCCGCCCGCCAGGCAGACCGGCTGAGTGCGCGCGAGGACCACGGCGCCTGGCACCCGGTCTCCCAAGGAATCCACGACTGCCCGGACGCGTAGACGTGTTCGGGTGACGGGTTCAGTCTCGGTGCTGGCAGCAGGGCCAGACCAGAGCCAATGCTTGTGGCCTTAGCGTTCGAAGCCGGTGCGGCGTACCCCGAGGTCTTACGCGTCGATCATGAAGTTAGCGACAGGAAATCGACCGGAACCTGTCGCTAACTTCATGATCAACGCGCCGAGGCGGGTGGGGTGGGGGGTTGGGTGGGTTAGGGGGCGCCGAGGATGGCGATCAGGGATTTGGGGAGGGTGGCTAGGCGTTCGATGCGGATGCGGGAGCGGGGGAAGTAGTGGCGCATCTGTGAGCGGTCTACCAGCTCGGTCCAGAGCACCTGGCGGATCGCGGCCTCGTGGTTCTTGGCCGGGGAGTGGGCCAGCGGCCACTTGCGGGCCATCAGGGTACGGAGGCGGACCGGCAGGAACTGCATGCCCGGGGCGATCCAGTGTGGCTCGATCGGGAAGTACCGGTACGGGGTCTGCACCCAGTGTGCGTTGCTGAGCAGGTGCACCGTCTCGGCGAACCGTACCCGGCGTTCGTGGCCGCCGACGTGTTCCAGCACCGAGTTGGAGAAGACGAGGTCGTAGCGGCGGTCCAGGATGCCGGGAGGAAGTGCGCAGGCGTCGCCGTGGTCGACCTCGGCCCAGGCCGGGATCTCGGACGGCGGCTTCTCCAGGTTGACCACATGTACGTGCTTGGGGCGGACGGTCGCGCGGGCCCAGGTTTCGACGCGGCCGCCGAGGTCGATGACGGACATCTGGGCGAGGTCGGGAAACGTTTCGACCAGCCAGTCCGCTCGTCGGCTACGGCGCCGGGCGGCGAACGAGTCTTCGCTCTCGACCAGGCGCGACCGCAATCCGTGTATGCCCACTCGACGGAATGTAGGGGTCGGTCGGCTTGGGCCGGTATATCCGAAACGCCTATTCGTTGAGCACGATCGGTTCGGTAAGGGTCACCGACCGTACATAATCTTGACGGCTTTTGCGATTTTTGCGACCTGTGCCGGGGTTCGTTCGAAGGTTGTCGACGGCAGCAGGGATGGTCCACGTCGTACGGTGATCGCCTTGGCCCGGCCGAACTCGCGCAGCCCGTCGTCGCCGTGGATCCGCCCGAAACCGGAGTCGCCCACCCCGCCGAAGGGCAGTGTGGACATCCCGACGAAGGTCAACGACGAGTTCACCGCGACCATCCCGGAGCGCAGTCGACCGGCGATCTCGACCGCCCGGCGCTTGCCGAACACCGAGCCGCCGAGCCCGTACGGAACCGCGTTTGCCCTGGTCACGGCAACATCGGCGTTCTCCACCCGGCTGATGGTGAGGGTCGGTCCGAAGGTCTCCTCGCGGACCGCCAGGGCATCCTCCGGCACGTCCACCAGGATGGTCGGCCGGACGTACGGCGGCTGCACCGCGTCGGCACCGCCGAGCACCGCGCGACCGCCTCTGGCCAGGGCATCATCGATGTGGCGACGGATCACGTCGAGCTGTCCGGGCATGGTGATCGGGCCGAGATGTGCCTCGGGATCCGACCCCACGGTGAGCTTTTCCGCCTTCGTCACCACCCTGGCCACGAAGTCGTTATAGACGGCCTCCACCGCATAGACCCGTTCTATCCCGATGCAGGTCTGGCCGGCGTTCGTCAGCGCACCCCAGACCGCCGCGTCGGCCGCCGCGTCCAGGTCGGCGTCGGCGTCCACGATCATCGCGTCCTTGCCGCCCGCCTCCAGCAGGACGGGGGTCAGCGACTCCGCGCACGCGGCCATCACCTTGCGGGCGGTCGCGGTGGAACCGGTGAACGCCACCTTGTTCACCCCGGCCCGGCACAGTGTCGCCCCGACGTCGCCGAGCCCGTGCACCGCCTGGAGTACGGGCTGCTCCGGCACCACCTCGGCGAAGGTGTCGACCAGCCACTGCCCGACCGCCGGGGTGTACTCGCTCGGCTTGAGCACCACGGCATTTCCCGCGGCGAGCGCGTACGCGATCGAACCCATCGGGGTGAGCACCGGATAGTTCCACGGGCCGATCACGCCGATCACCCCGTACGGCTGGTATTCGAGTCGGCCGGAGAACTCGGCGACGATCAGCCGCGAGCGGACCCGCCGCCGGCCGAGCACCCGTTTGGCGTTGCGGGCCGCCCAGTCGACGTGCTCGATGGCCGAGGCGATCTCCACGATCGCGTCCGCGACCGGTTTGCCGCCCTCGGCGTGCACCAGAGCGGCGAGTTCGTCGATCCGGCGGGCGAGCAGCGCCCGCCAGCGCAGCAGCCGTACCCTGCGGCCGGCGAAGCCCAGCCCGGCCCACCAGGTCGCGGCCTCGCGCGCCAGGGAGACCCGCTGGATCAGGTCGTCGGCGCCGGCCACGGGGAAGCGGCCCACCTCCGCGCCGGTGGCCGGGTGGGTGGAAACCAACTCGCCGTGGTCGATCACCGGTACGCCGGGACCAAACGGAGCCGTCATGTCGGAAGTGTAAACCTGAAAATTACTCACGGGTAAGTCTCCGGGCCCCCACCGAACCGGTGAGCCGAATTAACCCGGCGGACGAGGAAGTCCATCCTGGGGGCAATGGAGATGGGAGCCGCTCGATGTCAGGCTGATCCCGTGCGCCAAGGGGGGCGCGGTGGCCGGCACCGTGGGGGATGCCGGCCCGCAGACGTACGGGTGTGGAGAGTCGATGTCGGACGAGCTGAATCTTCTTCCACTGCTGACGGTGGCCAACGGCCCGCTGCGCGGGGCGAGCTTCCGGCTGCGGCCGGGTACCCGTCGGATCGGCCGCGACGAGGGGGTGGACATCGTGATCGACGACCGGAAGGTGAGCCGGCGGCACGCCACGGTGGAACTGGTCGACGGTCGCGCCCTGCTGACCGACTGCGGGTCGACCAACGGCACCTGGCTCAATGACCAGCGGATCTCCCAGGTACGGGAGTTGCGCGACGGCGACCGGGTCCGGATCGGCCACGTCGAGCTGCGGTTCTTCGACCCGGCGGCGGCGCTGACCGACCCGGTGGGCGCGATCCGGTACACCCCGAACTTCCCGCCCCCGGCGCTCCGGGTGGTCGACGAGGCGTCCGCGTCGTCGACCGCCGCCGCGCTCGGCGCCCCGACCCAGATGATGTCGACCGGACCCCGGCCCGCCCGGCTGTTCTGGATCTTCGGCGGGGGTGCCGTACTGGCCGGGTGGGCGGCCTGGGCCCTGCTGATACTCAACTAGCGAAATGTCCGGATCGATGGACTGAGGTGGTGCGGGTGGGGCCGCCATGGCGCTCCCACCGCCTTGTGTGGGAACGCCACACTGCAGGGCTCCCGAAGGAGTGGCACCATCGCGGGGATGGAAACCGAACAGGTGAACATCACCGCCCGGGGCATCACCCAGAACGTGCTCGTCGCCGGGCCGGCGGACGGCAGCCCGGTCCTGCTGATCCACGGCAACTGCTCGTCCGCCGACTTCTGGCAACCGCTGCTGCGCCACCTGCCGCCCACGCTCCGGGTGGTCGCACCCGACCTGCGCGGTTACGGCGCGACCGACACCGCCCCGGTGGACGCCACCCGGGGCCTGCGTGACTTCTCCGACGACGTCGCCGCGTTGCTCGACGCCCCGGGCCTGTTCGGTGCCCCCGGCGCCCGGCCGGTGGTGGCGGCCCACTCGATGGGCGCCGGTGTCGCCATGCAACTCCTGGTCGACCACCCGGACCGGATCCGCGCGCTGCTGCTGGAATCGCCGCTGTCGCCGTACGGGTTCGGCGGCACCCGGGACCTCGACGGCACCCCGACCAGCGCCGACTTTGCCGGCACCGGGGCCGGCACGGCCAACCCCGACTTCGTGGCCAGGATCGCCGCCAAGGACCGGGGCGTGGACGCGCCGACCAGCCCCCGCAACGTCATGCGGACCGCGTACGTGGCCGACCCGGCGACGTTCGGCGACGACGAGGAACTCCTGCTGGACAGCATGCTCAGCACCGCCATCGGCGAGGCGAACTACCCCGGCGACGCGACCACCACCGAGACCTGGCCGGGCGTCGCTCCGGGCCGTCGCGGGGTGCTCAACACCATGGCCCCGAACCACTTCCGGGTCGCCGACGAGCTGGTCGCCGTCGCGGTCAAGCCACCGATCACCTGGGTACGCGGCGACGCCGATGCCATCGTCTCGGACACCTCCCTGTTCGACCTGGCGTACCTCGGTTCCCTCGGCCTCGTCCCCGGCTGGCCCGGCGAGCAGGAGTGCCCGCCGCAGCCGATGGTCGGGCAGACCCGGGCGGTGCTGGAGCGCTACGCGGCGGCCGGTGGGGCGTACCGCGAGATCGTCTACCCCGAGTGCGGCCACTCGCCGCACGTCGAGCGCCCGTCCGAGTTCGCCGCCGCACTGCTGGACCTGATCCTGTGACCGGAGCGGGGGCGCCAGAGGGCACACCGCCGTACGCCCGGCGGACCGTGCCGGTGGACGGCGGGGAGCTGACCGTCGGTGAGTGGGGGCGGGGCGGCGACGGGCCGCTGCTGCTGGCCGTACACGGAATCACCTCGTCCCACCTGGCCTGGTCGGTGGTGGGTGAGCGGCTCGGTGCCGACCACCGGCTGGTCGCGGTCGACCTGCGGGGACGCGGCGGCAGCCGCGACCTGCCCGGCCCGTACGGGATGGCCCGGCACGCGGCCGACCTGGTCCGGGTGATCGAGGCGTACGGCGGCGGCCCGGTCGTGCTGCTCGGCCACTCGATGGGCGGCTTCGTCGCCGTCGAGCTGGCCCGAACCCATCCTGAACTGGTCCGGCGGCTGGTGCTGGTCGACGGCGGCGCGCCGCTGCCGGCCCCGCCCGGCCTGGACGCGGGCGCGGACGAGCAGGCCGTCACGGCGCTGATCTCGGCGACCGTCGGACCCGCGTTCACCCGGCTGACCAGGACCTTCCCGGACCGGGAGACGTACCTGACGATGTGGCGGGAGCACCCGTCCTTCGCCGACTGGACTCCGGCGATGCAGCGGTACGTCGACTACGACCTGGTCGGCACCGCCCCCGAGCTGCGCCCGGCCTGCCGGTTGGAGGCGGCCGTACGGGACGCCCGCGACCAGTACGCCTACCCCGGCGTCGAGCCGTCCGCGCTGCCGGTGCCGGCGGTCTTCCTGCGGGCGCCGCGCGGAATGCTCGACGAGCCGGACAAGCCGCTCTACCCGGCCGGGTACGCCGCGCACTGGCTGCCCGGCACGGTCGAGGAGACGGTGCCGGGGGTGAACCACTACACCATCGCCCTCGGTGACGGCGGCGCCGCGGCGATCGAGGCGGCGGTCCGGACCGGCGGCTGACCCGCAGGGCGACCCGTGGCAGACTCGCCCGCAGAAACTTAGTGGCCGTTCACCCACCGGGCGGCCCGGAAGCGGTGGAGGCGGCTGTGGCACGCGAGATCACCAACGTCGGCGTCATCGGCCTGGGCACCATGGGCGCCGGGATCGTCGAGGTGTTCGCCCGCAACGGGATCGACGTACTGGCGGTGGAGATCTCCGAGGAGGCGCTGGAGCGGGGGCGGACCACCCTGACCGGCTCCACCGACCGCGCCGTGGCCCGGGGCAAGCTCGCCGCCGAGCAGCGCGACGCGCTCCTGGGCCGGGTCACCTTCGCCGTCGGACTCGCCGCGCTGGAGAACGTCGACCTGGTCATCGAGGCGGTGCCCGAGCGGCTCGACCTCAAGCGGCGCCTCTTCGCCGAACTCGACCGGATCTGCCGGCCGGACACCATCCTCGCCACCAACACCTCCTCGCTCAGCGTCACCGAGATCTCCGTCGCCACCACCCGGCCGGCACGGGTCGTCGGGATGCACTTCTTCAACCCGGCCCCGGTGATGAAGCTGGTCGAGGTGATCCGGACGGTGGTCACCGCCCCCGAGGTGGTGGCCGACGTCGAGGCGCTCTGCGCCCGGCTCGGCAAGGTCGACGTGACCATCGGCGACCGGGCCGGCTTCATCGCCAACTCGCTGCTCTTCGGTTACCTGAACCAGGCCGTGGCGATGTTCGAGGCGCGGTACGCGACCCGCGAGGACCTCGACGCGGCGATGCGGCTCGGCTGCGGGCTGCCGATGGGGCCACTGGCCCTGCTGGACCTGATCGGCCTCGACACCGCGTACGAGATCCTGGACACGATGTACCGGCGCGGGGGTCGGGACCGCCGGCACGCACCCGTACCGCTGATCCGGCAGATGGTCACCGCCGGGCTGCTCGGCCGCAAGTCCGGTCGGGGCTTCTACACCTACCAGCGGCCGGGCTCGGCTGCGGTCGTACCCGATGACCTGACGCCGGTGGCGGTCGAGCCGGTGGCCGGCGTCGACGCGCCGGGCACCGTCGGCCTGGTCGGTCCCGGTCCGCTCGCCACCGCGCTGGCCGAGGTGTTCGCCGCGGCCGGCTACCGGGTGGTGGTCGTGTCCGGCGACGACGATCCGGACCTGGTCCGACTGGCCGAGGTGGACCTGGTGGTCGATGCGACCGAGGGCGACCCGGCGGACCGGCGGGCGCTCTTCGTCCGGCTGGACAAGGTCTGCCGGCCCGGGGCGGTGCTCGCCACCACCGCCGCCACCGGCCCGGTGATCGACCTCGCGATGGCGACCGGTCGCCCGGCCGACGTGATCGGGTTGCACTTCCCGCACCCGGCGCCGGACCGCCAACTGGTGGAGATCGTCCGTACCGTCCGGACCTCGGCGGGGACCGTCGCCGCCGGTCGGGCGGTCGCCGTGGCGCTCGGCCGGACCGGTGTGGTCAGCGACGACCGGGCCGGCTTCGTGGTCGACGCGCTGCTGTTCCCGTACCTGAACGACGCGGTGAAGATGCTGGAGGCGTCGTACGCGACCGCCGAGGACATCGACCACGCGATGCGGCTCGGATGCGCGTACCCGGTCGGCCCGTTCGAACTGCTCGACCGGGTGGGGCTGGACGTGGCGCTGGAGATCCAGCGGGGCGTCTATCGGGCGGCACGGGAGCCGGGGCTGGCCCCCGCGCCGCTGCTGGAGCAGATGGTGACCGCCGGTCATCTCGGCCGGGGGACCGGCCGGGGCTTCCGGGAGGGGACCGTCAGCTCTTGACCCGGATCGTCACCCCGGCGACGTCGCTCCTGCCGTCGGCGGTGAGCCGGTAGACGAACCTGTCGGCCTGCGTGTGCTGGCCGTTCGGGGTGTAGAGGACCGTACGACGGCTGGTGATCTGGAGCTTGCCGTACTTCGGTTGGGTCACGATGGTGATCTTCGCGGCGTTGGTGGCGAGATCGTTCGCCAGCACCGGGATGTCGACCTTCTTGGTGCCCTTGGTCGAGGCCACGTCGTCGTCGGCGAGCGGTGCCGCGCCGAAGCCGCCCCGACCGTTGCCGATGAAGTGGGTGACCTCGCCGGTGGAGTCGTCGGTGGTCCGTATGTCCGGGATGCCGTCGCCGTTGGCGTCGAGCACCGCGATGCTCCAGTAGGAGTCGCCCACGGGGTCCCCCTCCAGGTCGACCACCGTGCCGTTGTCGAGCACCACGACCACCCCGGTCTCGTACTCGCAGCCCCCGGCATAGCTGATCACCACGTCGGTCGCGCCGTTGCGGTTGAAGTCGGTCAGCACGTAGTCGGGGTCCCAGCCGCACGGCCACTTCACGGGTCCGGGCACGAGTTGGCCGGAGGCGGTGTTGAGGTAGGTCAGGAAGCCGTCGCCCTGGTCGGTCCACTCGTAGACGTCCTGGCGGCCGTCGCCGTTGAAGTCCGCGAGCCCGATGTAGCTGGGCTGGTAGATCGCGTCGAACCCGGCGACCGGCTGGTAGTTGCGCAGCACCAGCAGGTCGCTGTCCACCCCTGGCGGCCGGCCGTCGAACCAGGCCAGCACCAGTTCCACCGTGCCGTCACCGCCGAGGTCGACGACAACTCCCATGTCCGGGCAGTGGTCGTATTCGTTGTCGGGGTTGTCATAGAGGTGGGTGGTGGCGGTGCCGTACCCGCCCGAACCGTTGCCGAGCGCCACCTGGACACCGCACTGCCCCGGACCGCCACCGGTCAGGACCGCCCGGTCGACGATGCCGTCGCCGTTCAGGTCACCGTAGAGCGGTTCACCCTGATAACCGGCGATCGCCGCCGGTGCCGCACCCACCATGGCCATCGCCGCCGCGACCGCCAGTACCGTGATCCGCTTCCTCCACATGAGGTTGCCTCCGCGCTTCGTGCCGGCCCCGCAGACCGGCTGGTTCCCCGAGATGCCGGTCAGTGACCGGCTGCTCACCGACGATGCCGGTTCGGGGGCCGATTCGGTACGCGTTGACGGTGATCTGTCTTTCAACCTGACCGGCCGGTCAGCCGGGCATCATCCGGTGCGCCGATCGGGACTGGCCGCGTCCGGGCAGACCGGCGACGGGTACGGGGCCAGGCGCCCCGTACCCGAGTTGTACCCGGCCACGGTGGGCCGGACGGCCGACCGTGCCGGATCGATCCGTACCCGGCTCAGTTGGTGATTCTGACCGAGACCGCAGCCTCGGAACTGCGGCCCTGGTCGGTCAGCCGGTAGACGAACCGATCGGTCTTCCCGGTCTTGCTGTTCGGGGTGAAGACCACGGTCCGGTCGCTGGTGACCCGTACCGTGCCGTACCTCGGCGCGGTGACGATCGTGATCTTCGCCTGCCGGCTGGCGGCGTCGTTGGTGAGGACCTGGATGTTCGTCTTCTTCCGGTTGCTCACGCTGACCTTGTCCGCGGCCGCCTTGGGGGTCTTGACGAAACTGCCGTCGCCGTTGCCGACGAAGTACGTGACCTCACCGGTCGCGGTGTCCCTGGTCACCACGTCGGGGATGCGGTCGCCGTTGGTGTTCTGCACCCTGACCGTCCACGAGTGGTCCCCGTACGGGTCGCCCTGCAGATGCCAGGCCACCCCGTCGTCCCGGATCGCCACCACTCCGGTGAAGTAGTCCGCGCAGCCCTCCACGTAGGCGATGACCACGTCCATCGCCCCGTTGCCGTTGAAATCGGCGAGGGCGTACTGCGGGCGGCCGGAGCACCAGGCGATCGGGCCCGGGGTCAGCCCGCCGTCGGGGGTGTTCAGGTAGGTGCTGAACCCGTCGCCCTGGTCGGTCCACTGGTAGACGTCCTGGCGGCCGTCGCCGTTGAAGTCGGCCAGCCCGATGAAGCTGGGCTGGAAAATCGCGTCGAAGCCGGCCGAGGGTTTGAAGTTCTCCAGGATCAGCAGGTCGTGCTCCATCGGGTGGGGACGGCCCCCGAACCAGGCGAGGACGAGTTCGATGCTGTCGTCCCCGCCGAGGTCGACGGCCACCCCCAGGTCGGGGCAGCTTGCCTCCGCTCCGTCCAGGGTCAGGTACGGGTACCGCGTCGGCGGCAGGTACCCGCCGCCGGACTTGGCCAGGCGTACGGAGACCGAACAGTCGAGCAACGGGGCGCGGGTGAGTGACGGGGCGCTCTCCAACATGGCCTGGTCGACCAACCCGTCGCGGTTGAGGTCCCCGACCATGGGTTCACCCTGACCTCCGGCCCAGGCGACGGGTGCCACCCCACCCACGGCGGCAACGGTCGACGCGATGGCCACCACCGCTAAGCGCTTTCCCCACATGAAGATCTCCTCGCCACACGGGTCAACCCCCGCAGAGCCGACCTCTATCCAGGACGTTAGGCGTCAATGGGTATAAGCGGTACTTTCTGACCTTGATCTGACATTCACCTTGTCTAGTGAAAAGGGTGCATAACACCACATACAGCCGGTCCCGCCGGAAGCCCCGTACTCTTGGTCAACGTGAGCCCCCGTCGTAATCGACCCCGCGCCGAGGACCCCGCCCCACTGGACGGCGAGCGAGCCCGGCGCGGCGTCGAGGCAGTGCAGAGCTGGCGTGACGGCGACTGGCAGGTGCGTGCCATCACCGCCGGTGGCGCAGTCAAAACCTACCGTTGCCCCGGCTGCCAGCAGGAGATAGTGCCCGGCACGGCGCACCTGGTGGCATGGCCGGCTGACGGTCGCGGCGACCTCACCGACCGCCGGCACTGGCACAGCGGCTGCTGGCGGGCACGCGAGCGGCGGGCCCCCACCGTCGAACGCTCGCGCAGCGCTCCCAGGTACGGCTGATCCGCGTACCCGATCGGGGATCTTCGTCACGCTCCGCCCGTCCCGGCTGACGTGATCGTCCCGATCGAGCGAGACTTGACCGGTGAGCACAGCGATCCGCGCGTCGTCCATCCTGCCCGCGCGGCGGGAAGAGATCGAACTGCACACCGCCGACGGGCTGCGCCTGGTCGGCGAGCTGGCCCTGCCGGCCGACCGGCCACCGGTGGCCACCCTGGTCTGTCTGCACCCGCTGCCCACCCACGGCGGGATGATGGACAGCCACGTGCTGCGCAAGGCCGCCTGGCGGCTGCCCGCCCTGGCCGACCTGGCCGTGCTCCGGTTCAACACCCGGGGCACCAGCAGCGTGCAGGGCACCAGCGAGGGCACCTTCGACAACGGCGTCGCGGAACGGTACGACGTCGCCGCCGCGATCGAGTACGCGGAGTTCGCCGAACTGCCCGACATCTGGCTCCTCGGCTGGTCCTTCGGCACCGACCTGACCCTCAGATACGGCTGCGACCCGGGGGTGACCGGGGCGATCCTGCTCTCCCCACCGCTGCGTTTCTCCTCCCCTGCGGACCTGACCGTCTGGGCCGAGTCCGGCAAGCCCCTCACCGCCCTGGTCCCCGAGTTCGACGACTACCTCCGCCCGGACGAGGCACGCCGCCGGTTCGGGGTGATCCCGCAGGCCGAGGTGGTGGGGGTCCCCGGTGCCAAGCACCTCTGGGTCGGCGACGCCGAGACCGTACTCGACGAGGTGGTCCGGCGGGTCAACCCGGCCGTACCGGTCCCGCTGCCGTCCACCTGGGACGGTCCGATGACCTCCGGCGACGCCAGCGCGTACGCCGACCGTACGGTGGCGGCCTTCGGTGAGCGGCCGGCGGGACCGCGCCCGACCGATCAGACTCCGGGTGCGGCGGGCTGAGCCGAACCGGGTACGCCAGTGGCGGTCGTCCGGGTCAGTTCGCGCTGGCCCGGGGCTCGACGACCTCCACCGCGGGCAGTTCCGCCCCGGCCGGCCAGCCGGCCAGCCAGGTACGACGCTCGGCCCAGACCTCGCGCCAGTAACCCGCCCGTCCGGTGAGCCGGGCACCGGCCGCGCGTACCGCCACCCCGGTGGCCAGCAGCACCCGTCCGGCCGCCGCCCGCCGCCGTGGCCAGCGCAGCCGCAGGTACGTGGCCTTGCCCCGGAGCAGCATCACCCGCTTGCCGACGCCGGTCGAGGACGCACCGCCGACGTGCACCACCCGGGCACCGGGCACCAGGACCGGGGACGCCCCGAGCAGGGTGGCCCGGTGGCACAGGTCGATGTCCTCGCTGTACATGAAGTAGTCCGGGAGGAAGCCGCCCAGTTCGGCGAAGAGGGAGCGCTGCAACAGCAGCAGGCAACCGGACGCCGCCGGAACCGGTGCGGGCACCGAGCGGTCCAGTCCGGGCAACTCCTCCGGATTGAACAGCCGGGACCGGCGGAACACGGTGGAGAGCCCGGTCGCGAAGCAGACGTAGCCCCAGAGCGAGGGCAGGGCGAACGCCGAGCGCCCGTCGTCGGTGTGGTCTTCGTGCAGCGTACGGCCGGTGTAGACGCGGTGCTCCGGGTGCGCGTGGGCGTACGCGACGAACTCGCCGATGACGTCGCCGACCGGCTCGGTGTCGGGGTTGAGCAGCAGGATCCAGGTGCCCCGGGCACGGGCCGCACCGACGTTCACCGCCCTGCCGAAGCCGACGTTGCGGGCCAGCCGGACCACCCGTGCCTCGGGAAACTCCGCCGTCACCGCGTCCGCCGAACCATCGGTCGACGCGTTGTCGACCACGATCACCTCGTACGACCCGGACGGGCTCGCCGTACGGAGGGTGGCCAACGCACGCAGGATCAGGTCACGGGTCTGGTACGAGACGATGACAACGCTGACCGCCGGGCTCATCGGGAGGTTCCTTCCACCGGGGTGCGACTGGACTCGTCCCGTCCCCAGCCCTGTTGGGTGGCGGTTCGTCGGCCGGCGATCCCGGCCAGGACGGTCAGCGCCGCGTAACAGACCCCGGCCGGCAGCAGCCACGGGCGCGGCAGCACCACGTCGACCAGCCAGGAGGCGCGCCGGGCTCGGCGTACCCGATTGTCGGTGGCCCGCATGGCGGCGTTGCCGGCGCGGACCCGGCCGAGCCGGCGGAGGAGGTCCCGGGTCTGCCGCGGGGTGGCCACCACCGTGGTCACCGCCCCGATCTCCCGCTTCTCGCCCACCTCGAAGAGCGAGTCCAGGAAGAGGTCGTCCGCGACCAGGCCGGGGAACCGGTCGAACCGGGACCGGCCGGCGGCGGAGAGGACGATGGCGCCACGACCGAAGAGCGCGTCCCGGAACGCGGGCAGCCGCGAGTTGATCGCGTAGTAGCCGCGTACCGCCAGCGGGCGGCCGGACACGTCCAGCCGCCGGGCCGGGGCGGCGGCGAGCAGGGTATCGGCGGCGACCGCCGAGGCGAGGGTCCGGGCACCGGCCGCGGTGAGTTCGATGTCCGCGTCGAGGTAGATCCGGGGAAACCGGGTGGCGGCCTCGTCGCCGGCGTTCAGCGCCGCCGACTTGGACGCCTCGACCAGTTCCACGACCTGTACGCCGGGCACCGACCGGGCCGCCTCGGCGGTCGCGTCGGTGCAGCCGTTGGCCACCACGAGCACCTCGAACTCGCCCGGGGCGGCACCGTCGAGCAGCCGGCGCAGGCACCGGGGAAGGACCGCCGCCTCGTTGTGTGCGGCGATCACCACGCTGGTCACCAGGGTGCCCGTCCGGTCAGGGCGAGCCGGATCCGGCGGGTGACCGTACGCCGTCGCCGCCGCCACCCCTGGTATTCCCGCAGGTCGAGCGGGGCGGCCTGGACCACCCGGGCGGAGTGCCGCATCTGCTCGGTCCACTCGGCGACCGTCGTGACCCCGGTTCGCTTCGCCGACAGGGGGCGGCGGGCCATGAAGTCGGCGTCGGTCAGGTAGATGGTGTGCGGGCTGCGCGGATCGTCCATGTGGTCCTCGGGCAGGAACGGGTGGTACCAGCCGTTGACCCAGCCGAGCCGGGCGGCGCGCAGGCACCAGGTGGTGAAGGTGTCCTGCTCGGCCAGCGGACCCACCTGGCGGATCACCTCGCGCTTGAGCAGGTAACCGCTGCCCTGCACCCAGTGGTTGCGCAGCAGCCGGTGCCCGCCCGGGTACTCGGCCAGCTTCGCGGCGACCAGGCTGTCGTCCACGTCCTCGTCCGGGAACCGCCAGGTGCCGATCACCCCGAACTGCGGTACGTCGTCGTGCGCCCGGCGGAGGGTCGAGATCCAGGTCGGGTCGGGCAGGCAGTCGTCGTCCACCTTGCTCAGGTAGTCGCCGGTCGCCTCCCGCCAGAGCCAGTTGGTCGGCTCACGCAGCCCCGCGTTGACCTCGCTGTGGTGGAACCGGTGCACCCTCGGGTGGTGGCGGAACTCCTCGACCGCGTCGAGGGTCGCCCGGTCGGTGCCGTTGTGCCAGAGCCAGACCCGGGCGTCCGGTGGGCAGGTGCCGAGCAGGTGCGGCAGCGAGAGCCGGACGTACTCCGGCCGGTCGTACGTGATCATGAGAATGTCGATACCGGTCACGCGTACACCTCGGTGGTTCGCTCGGTCATGACGCCCCGCTGGAGTTGATGCGTTCGGCCCTGGTCAACCGCCACAGCGCCCCGGCGAGGCCGAGCAGCAGATGCACCGTGATGAAGTAGGTCGTGAAGTAGAGGGCGTCGAAGGTGAAGGCGGAGACCGCCGCCACGCCGATTGTCACCGCCAGGACGGCGGCCAGGTCCCGGTCCCGCTCGCTGGCGGCGAACCGGCGTACCCGGCCGGCGACCACGATCCCGACCAGGAAGAACATCGCCAACCCGGCGACCCCGACGATGCCGGTGCTGACCAGGGTGACCAGCCACTGGTTGTCGAGCAACTGGTACAGCTCGGGTAACCAGGTGCCGACGCCCCGGCCGAACCACGGCCGTTCCTTGATGTACGGCGCGACGAACGCGTAGTCCTCCAGCCGGCCCTGCACGCTCGGGTCGTTCTCACCGGCGAACAGCAGTGCGCGCAGGGTGGCGAGCAGCCCCGGCTTGCCGACCTGGATCAGCGCCGCGAGGAAGAACCCGATCACCAGTACGTTGAACGTGGTGCGCAGCGGCCAGACCAGGATGAAGAGCAGGATCGCGGCGCCGAGGGCGAGCACCCCGGTACGGGACAGCGAGATCGGGATGACCGCCGCCTGGATCATGGCCAGGGTGCCGTAGATCTGCCGCCCGCGCCGGTTGTCGGAGAAGCGGGCGTAGTGGATCGCGACCACCAGCCCGATCACCATCAGCACGCTGAACTCGATGTAATGCCCGGCCGTACCGGCGACCCGGACCAGCCCGCCGCCACCGCGGGCGTCGAAGCCGATCAGGTCCTTCTGGAAGGTCAGCAGCGGTGGCAGCTTGAGGTAGGTGGTGAAGTCCACCCGGAGGATGAACTGGGCCAGGGCGAACAGCGCCATCACCGTCGCCCCCCAGGCCAGCGCCCGGAGCACGTGGTCGATCCGTTCCCGGGTGAGGACCCCGTCGGCCGCCGCGAGCATCACACCCGCCCCGGCCAACGCCATCAGGATCGTCCGGTCCGCGCTGTTCGCCTCCAGCACCGACATGCCCCGCGCCTCGCCGGCGATGTACGACACACCCATCGTGGCCAGATAGAACGCGAGAGCCCAGCGCATCGGCTGCTGGCCCCGGGTGACCAGGGTGGGATGCAGCCGGGTCAGGCCCCACCAGACGATCAGGAAGAACCCGATGATGACGCCCGGCCGACCGAGCGTGGTCAGCGGCGGGAAGATCAGCCGGGCGGGCAGCAGGTAGGCGAGCAGGACGGAGGCGATCAGTACGGCGGTCGCGTCCGGGAAGTGGCGTACGCCCGGAGTGACGCCGTCGTACACCGTGGCGGATCGTCGCGAGGAAAGGTACGTGGGCACGTCATCCGCTCCGTCGGTACGTCATCGGGGCGTGGTTATTTGCCCGTGTCGTCGGCGGGACGGCGGACCGCTGTGAGCAGGATCGTGTCGTCGGACTGCGGTGCGCGGACGAAGTCCGCCGAGATGTGCGGGGCGCCGCTGGACCGGTCACCGGTGCCGGAGGTCGGCGCCGGGACGCCGAGGTTGCCCACCACCTGCGTGGCGTCGCTGGAGTCCATGCTGCCCTTCGGCCCGGGGATCGGCCGTCGGGCGCCGCCGACCGTCGCCTGCCCGGCGTTCCAGGCCATCGACGGGCGCGTCCCGTGCCGGTCGGCCAGCCGGGCGCGTTCCCGGCGGCGGACGATCGCGTCGTAGCCGACGGCCGCCGCGGCGGCGAGCAGGAGGCCGATCGCGATCACCACGATCTGGGCGCGGAGCACGTTGGACCGGGACTGGACGATGTTCAGGCCCGGGTCGAGCACCTGGGTGGTGATCTGCTCGCCGGCCTTGGGCTTGTACTCGGCCTGCTTGCCGGCGACCTCGTCGCCGACCAGCTTGGTCACCGCGGTGACCGTGGCCAGCGCCTCGCCGTGGCTGGCGGCGGTCACGTCGATGGTCAGGATGGGACTGCGGTTGACCAGCCCGACCTCGTACTCGCTGTTGCCGCCGGCCGCCTCGACCTTGGCCCGGGCCTCGTGCGCGGAGATCGAGATCTGGACCGCCTGGGCCATCGCGTTCTCGCCGACCCGCAGCCACGGGTTACCCGGCTGGGGGCTGGCGTTCGGGGCGGGCGCGGCGGGGCTGGTCGTCGGTGGGACGAGCAGGACCGCGGCCGAGGTCTTGTACTCGGGTTGGATCACGACGCTGAGGGTGAATGCAGCCGCGAGGGTCAGGACCACGACCGGTGTCGTGACATACCATCGCCGAAACATGAGTTTCAGCAGGTCGAGAAGGTCCATCGATCGACCCCTTTGGGTGCGCGAACGGATGCGGCAGAGAAATGGCGAGGTTGGTCCGGACTCACGGGACCGCCTCTTTCGTACCATGTTGGGGCCCGGTCTGGCGTGCGGCATCCGTCCCGATTTTGGGTGAAACCGAGTTGTAACTCCGCGGATTGCGCCGAAGCAGCTGATCCCAGAGTCGGATGTACGCCTTCGCCTGATGGTCCCAGGCTAGCTGCTCGGTGAACCGACGCCGGGCAACCACGCTCATTGCGGCGCGGGCCGAGTCGTCGCCGAGTAGCTGGTCAAGGGCCTTGGCGAGCTCGTCGGGGGAGCCCGTGGGCACGTAGGTGGCGGCGTCCTCGGCGGTACGCCGCGTCTCCAGCAGGTCCACCGCGACCACCGGAAGTCCGCGGGCGACGTATTCCACGGTTTTCGCCATCGTCGACAATTCAGCCATTCGGGTGGGTGGGTCCGGCTGAATGGCGATGGAAGCCGACCGCAGTAGGGCGTCGACCTCGTCGGCCTCCAGCCATCCGGTGAACCGGACCACATCGGAGATACCGCGTTGGCTGACCAGTTGGCGCAGTTCCGGCAGGCTGTCGCCGTCGCCGGCCACCACCATCCGCCAGTCCTCGGTGCCGCGCAGTCCGACCAGTCGCTCCGCGGCCAGCACCGCCGCGTCGACGTGATCCTGCGGGTTGATGACGCCGAGGTAGACGATGGTGTGCCGGTCCCGTGCACCGATCGCCGGCTCCGTGACGGCCGGTCCGACCTCGGCCAGGGTGGGTCCATTGCGGACCACCACCACCCGCTCCGGATCGCATCCGCCCCGGCTGATCGCGAGTTCGCGGTACGACTCGTTGGTCGAGACCACGGCCGAGGCGCAGCGCCAGGAGAGCTTCTCGAACAGTCGCAGGACCCGCAGTACGGCCGGCCGGTGCGAGCCCGGCTTGCACTCGTACAACTCGGGGCTCAGGTCGTGGTGGTCGAAGACGAACGGCCGGCCGAGGGCCCGCATCAGGAGGGCGACCGGCCAGAACACGTCCGGCGGGTTGCACGCCTGTACGGCGTCGACCCGCTCGCGCAGCATGATCCCGAGCAGTCGGGTGGTGACCGCGATCAGGGCCCAGGCGAACTCCGCGGCGAAGGAGAGCACCCCGGAACCGGCAAGCGGCTGGGGGAAGGACCGGATCGCGGTGCTCGCGGATCCGGGTAAATGGGTCAACCGCCCCGGGCCGCGTGGGCAGATCACGGTGACCCGGTAACCGGCGGCTTCCAGCGCCAGGCACTCCCGGATCACTCGGCGGTCCCGTTCCACGGGCAGGTTGACCACCACGATGACGACATGTGGACGTGGGCTGGCCATCCCCGACTCCGATCCGCGCAGCTCGGACGACGTTTCCGATGGACGGTCGCGGCGTACGGACGCCGCGACCGGGTGGCCCCCGAGGCACCGGGAGACTGTTCTACCGAAAGATTTCCCTACCGACGCAGGATGGGCAAGCAGCGGCGATTCGCGAGTGATGTCGACTTAATTACAAGGCGGAGGCCGATCGGCCGATTGCTCTTTCATGCGTTCATCCGGACTTCATCAGTACGTACGGGTTACGTCGGCACTGGCAATCACCTGCCGTTTCCCGGCCGGCCTGCTGAAACATCCATCCGGTCGAAAGGGCCGCTCAGTCGGCTTGAGTCGGGAGTCGGAAGAGGGCATTTGTAAATGTTGATGTGCTGGCTACCCTGTGCCTGCGGTCCTCCGGCTGGCACCGGCGACCGCACGCGGTACGCGGCCCGCGTACTCCGGTGGGGGTGTGGGGAGGGGTGCGATGACGCGTCTGCGTCGAGTCATGCGACTGGCCCTGGTGGGGGCTCTGCTGGGCAGCGTGCTGGCACCGTTGCGGGCAACCGTGGCGGAGGCGGTCACGCTGCCCAGCGGATTCCAGGAACAGATCGTCTTCAGCGGACTCAATCAGCCGACGAACATCGAGTTCGCCCCGGACGGGCGGATCTTCGTGGCGGAGAAGGGTGGGCGGATCAAGGTCTTCGACGACCTGGCCGACCCGACCGCGACCGTGTTCGCCGACCTCTCCACGAACGTGCACAACCAGTGGGACCGGGGACTGCTCGGGCTGGCGCTGCCGCCGGACTTCCCGACGACCCCGTGGGTGTACGTGCTCTACACGTACGACGCGCCGCCCGGGCAGACCGCCCCGGTCTGGAACGACACCTGCGGTGACGCCAACAACGGCCGCTGCATCGTCACCGGCCGGCTCTCCCGCCTCCAGGCCAGCGGCAACGTGATGACCGGCACCGAGCAGGTGCTGATCCACGACTGGTGCCAGCAGTACCCCAGCCACTCGGTCGGTGACCTGCGCTTCGGCGCCGACGGCATGCTCTACGCCAGCGCGGGTGACGGCGCCAGCTTCAGCGCCACCGACTACGGGCAGCTCGGCAACCCGGCCAACCCGTGCGGCGACCCGCCGGGTGGGGCGATGACCCCGCCGACCGCGCAGGGCGGCGCGCTGCGCGCCCAGGACGTACGGACCACCGGCGACCCGACCGGCCTGGACGGCGCGGTGCTGCGGCTGAACCCGGCCACCGGTGCCGCCGCGGCAGGCAACCCGCTGATCGCCTCGCCCGACCTCAACGCCCGCCGGATCGTCGGGCAGGGGATGCGAAACCCGTTCCGGTTCACCATGCGCCCCGGCACCAACGAGGTGTGGCTCGGCGACGTCGGCTGGAACGTCTGGGAGGAGATCGACCGGCTGGTCAGCCCGACCGGCGGGGTGACCAACTTCGGCTGGCCCTGTTACGAGGGCGCCGGGCGGATGTCGAGCTACGACAACGCCAACCTCAACCTCTGCGAGACGCTCTACAGTGGCGCCGGCCAGACCGCGCCCTACTACACGTACAACCACAGCGCGGCCGTGGTGCCGGGGGAGAACTGCGCCGCCGGTGGTGACGCGATCTCCGGCCTGGCGTTCTACCCGACCAGCGGCGGCAACTACCCGGCGTCGTACGCCGGTGCGCTGTTCTTCGCCGACTACTCGCGCAACTGCATCTACGCGATGCGCCCGACCACCCCGGGTGGGCTGCCCAGCCCGACCAACATCGAGGCGTTCGGTCAGGCCGCGGCGAACCCGACCGACCTGGCCATCGGTCCGGGCGACGAGCTCTACTACGTCGACCTGGGCGGCGGTACGGTCCGGCGGATCCGCTACTTCCCCGGCAACCAGCCCCCGACCGCCGTGATCTCCGCACAGCCCACCTCGGGGACCGCCCCGCTGACGGTCACCTTCGACGGCACCGGCTCCGGCGACCCGGACCCGGCGGACGAGGGCCGGCTGACCTACAGGTGGGACTTCACCGACGACGGCACGGTCGACGCCACCACCCCGACCGCCAGCTTCACCTACACCGGCACCGGGACCCACACCGCGCGGCTGACCGTCACCGACACCCTGGGCGTCTCGGCCAGCACGACCGTGACCATCCAGCCGGGCAACAGCGCACCGACCGCGGTGCTGGACTCCCCGACCGCGGGAACGACCTGGAAGGTGGGCGACACGCTCAGCTTCGCCGGCCACGCCACCGACCCGCAGCAGGGCTCGGTGCCGGCGGCGGGGCTGCGGTGGCGGCTGCGGATGGAGCACTGCGAGTCGGTGGGCAACTGCCACACCCACCAGCTCCAGGAGTGGACCGGGGTGACGTCCGGCTCGTTCGTGGCACCGGATCACGAGTACCCCTCGTACCTGGAGCTGGAACTCACCGCCACGGACGCCGACGGGCTGTCCAGCACGGTGGTCCGCCGGCTCGACCCGCAGACCGTGGACCTGACCTTCGCCAGCAACCCGGCCGGGCTCCAGCTCAGCGTCGGGCCGACGGCCGGGACCACCCCGTTCACCCGTACGGTGATCGTCGGCTCGACCAACACGGTCAGCGCGCCCAGCCCGCAGAGCGCCAACTCGCAGACGCACACGTTCGCGAGCTGGTCCGACGGCGGGGCGGCGACGCACGTGATCACCGCGCCGGCCGGTGCGGCCACCTACACGGCGGCGTACACCAGCACCGAGGGATGCGCCGACAGCTTCGGCTACACCTGCGCCACGACCACCACCCGACCGTTCGAGCCGGCCGACGACACGGTGCTCGCGCTCACCGGCGACGAGGGCGTCGCCCAGGTCAGCCTGCCGTTCGGCTTCCCGCTCTACGGGGAGACGCACGGCACCGCCTGGGTGTCGACCAACGGTTTCCTCTCCTTCACCGATCCGGCGTCGGCGGCACCGGTGAACGGTCCGGTGCCGAGCGCCGATCCGCCGAACGCGGCGATCTACCCGTTCTGGGACGACCTCGTGCAACGGGCCGACTCCACCGTGCGTACCGCGGTCCTCGGTACGGCGCCGAACCGGCGGTTCGTGGTCGAGTGGCGCAACAGTGGCCTGTACGGCTCCTCCTCGGCCCGGATCACCTTCGAGGCGGTGCTCACCGAGCAGGGTGAGATCACCTTCAGCTACGCCGACCTGGCCGGGAACGGGCGGGAGCAGGGCGACTCGGCGACCGTGGCGATCGAGGACGGCGCCGGTGCGGTGGCGCTGAGCCACTCCACCAACCAGCCGGTGCTGCGCAACGGAACCTCGGTGGTCTTCACCCCGCCGGGTGTCACCCCGCCACCGACCACCGGCACCCTGTCCGGGGTGGTGACGGCGCTCGGCACCGGTCTGCCGGTGGCCGGGGCGACGGTCACCCTCACGCCCGGCGGGCGGACGGCGACGACCGGGGTGAACGGCTCCTACAGCCTGGCCGGACTGGCACCGGGTGCCTACACCGTCTCCGGTTCGGCTCTCGGCGGGCTGCTCTCCGGCTCGACCCAGGTCACCGTCACGGCCGGCGGTACGCACACCGCCAACCTCGCGCTGACCCTGCTATTGGGGGAGGAGGGCGGCTACGCCAAATCGACCGAGACCCGGGCGTTCGTCCCGGCGGAGGGTTCGCTGGTGCCGTTGACCGGTGACGACTCGGTGGCCCAGGTGGCGTTGCCGTTCCCGTTCACCTTCTACGGTCAGCCGTACAGCTCGGCGTGGGTGTCCAGCAACGGGTTCCTCTCGTTCACCGACCCGAGCGGCCCCCAGCCGGTCAACACGGGGGTGCCGGCCGCGGCGGTGCCGAACGCGGCGCTGTACCCGTTCTGGGACGACCTGGTGATCCGCGCGGACACCACGGTCCGTACCGCGGACATCGGTACGGGCGCGGACCGGAAGTTCGTGCTGGAGTGGCGCAACGTCGGGATGTACGGGTCGGCGTCGGCCCGGATCACGGTGGAGGCGGTTCTCTCCGTCGATGGTGAGATCGCGTTCAACTACGCGGACCTCGCCGGCACGAAACCGGCCGAGTTGGGTGGTGGCGCGACGGTGGGAATCGAGAACCCGGCCGGTACGGCAGCGGTCCAGCACTCGTTCGACCAGCCGGCGCTGGCCAACGGTACCGCCGTCGTGTTCCGTCCGGTCGACTGATTCGATACTCGGCCGACCAGGGCAGCTGACCGTTCGTTAAGTCGATCCGGTTGGCTGCCCCGGTCGGTCGGCGAACCGACAGTCCGTCGTGATTGATTCCGGTACTTCTTAGGCGGCATCATTTCGGCGGTCACCAGGTGGGCGAGGGTGTACGCCGGTCCGGGTCGGAGAAGTACGAAGTTTCGGAAACCTCCGGACTGGATAACCCGGAAGTCACGGAAATGTGCCAACAGCAACACGGTAAGTGACGCAGGTGGCGGGGGGTGGTCCCGCGCTGACCGTCCTTATTGGACGGCGCCGATCGCCGATGTCGATATAGTGACGCCGGTCCGAAGTGGAGCCGCGTTTTCAGCGGGTCGACCGGACAACGTGGTTCGACTGACCGGGCGCCAATTCAGGCCGCTAAGGGGGCGAACAGTGAACCCCCGACTGACAGTCTGACGGCGGCCCCCAAGCGGAGGTTCGGTATCCGCCGGATGTTTCCGCGGACATTGCCGTACCGCGCCGTGAGATAGGAGAGCAGCGATGCCGAAGCTATTCCGGCGCGCACTGTCAATGGTGTTAGCGCTGGTCATGAGTTCAACTGTGGTGACCGGGTTACTACTCGACGCCGAAAAGCCCGCGTCCGCGATCCCGCCCGGCTTCACCGAGCAGGTGGTCTTCACCGGGCTGACCCGACCGACCAAAGTGGTCTTCTCGCCGGACGGACGGGTTTTCATCGCCCAGAAGAACGGCCAGATCAAGGTCTACGACAGCACCTCCGACACCACCGCCACGATCTTCGCCGACCTTCGGACGAACGTCCTCGACTACGAGGACCTCGGCCTGATCGGCCTGGCCCTGCCGCCGAACTTCCCGGCCGACCCGTACGTCTACGTCAGCTACAGCTACGACGGCGCGATCGGGGGCAGCGCACCGACGTACAACGACACCTGCCCGGTCACCGGCAACTGCAAAACCAGCGCCCGGGTCTCCCGGTTGCAGGCCAACGGCAACGTGATGACCGGCACCGAGCAGGTGCTCCTGCACGACTGGTGCCAGCAGATCGAGTCGCACTCGATCGGCGAGCTCAACTTCGGCCCGGACGGCGCGCTCTACGTCACCGGCGGCGAGGGCGCCTCGGCCACCTTCACCGACTACGGGCAGTCCGGCAACCCGACCAACCCGTGTGGTGACCCGCCGGCGCCGGCCGGCGGCCCGCAGACCCCACCCACCAGCGAGGGCGGCGCCCTGCGCTCGCAGGACATCCGTACCTCCGGCGACCCGACCGGGCTCTCCGGCACCCTGATCCGGATCAACCCGGCGACCGGCGCGGCGATGCCGGACAACCCGCTGGCCAACAGCACCGACCCGAACAACCGGCGGATCCTGGCGCACGGCCTGCGCAACCCCACCCGGTGGACCTTCCGGCCCGGCACCAGCGACGTCTGGATCGGCGACGTCGGCTGGCGTACCTGGGAGGAGATCAACAAGATCCCCAACCCGGCCGCCGGACCGCTGCGCAACTACGGGTGGCCCTGCTACGAGGGGAACGCGACGCAGGGCGGCTACAACTCGGCCAACCTCACCCTCTGCGAGAGCCTCTACAGTGCCCCCGCCGGCACCGTCACCCCGCCGTACTACACGTACGCGCACAGCCAGGTGGTGGCCGCCGGGGACGGGTGCCCGACCGGTGGCTCGGCACCGTCCGGCGTCGCCTTCTACCCGGCGACCGGCGGCAACTACCCGGCGTCGTACGCCGGGGCGCTGTTCTTCGCCGACTACTCCCGCGAGTGCATCTGGGCCATGCGCGCCGGCGCCAACGGCGAGCCCGACCCGGCCAGCATCATCCCGTTCTCCAGCACCGTCTCCGGCCCCGTCGACCTGGAGGTCGGGCCGGACCAGGACCTCTACTACGTCGACCTGACCGGTGGCACGGTCCGCCGCTTCCACTACAGCTCGGGCAACCAACCCCCGGCCGCGGTGATCAACGCGACCCCGGTCTCCGGCAACGCGCCGCTGCGGGTGAACTTCGACGCGTCCGGCTCGACCGACTCCGACCCCGGTGACATCCTCAGCTACCAGTGGGACTTCACCAACGACGGGACCGTCGACTCGACCGCCGCCAGGACCAGCTTCACGTACACCAGCACGGGTACGTACACCGCGCGGTTGCGGGTGTCCGACATCGGTGGCGCAAGCGACACCAAGACGATCCAGATCAGGGTCGGTACCAACGCGCCCGAGCCGGTGATCGACACGCCCCTCTCCTCGTTCAACTGGCAGGTGGGGCAGACCGTCAACTTCTCCGGACACGCCAGCGACCCGCAGGAGGGCAACCTCGGACCGGGCGCGCTGCACTGGGAACTGATCAACCGGCACTGCTACGCGACCGACAACTGCCACACCCACCCGGTGCAGAACCTGACCGGGGTGGCGTCCGGCTCCTTCGTGGCACCGGACCACGAGTTCCCGTCGTACCTCGAACTGACCCTGACCGCGACCGACAGCGGCGGGCTGAGCGGAAGCACGACGGTCCGCCTCGACCCGCGTACGGTCAATCTCAACCTGGCCAGCAGCCCCAGCGGGCTGACCCTGAACGTCAACGGCGCGGACGTGACCACCCCGGCGACCCGGCAGGTCATCGTCGGCTCGACGAACACGGTGAGCGCACCGACGCCGCAGGCGGTCGGCGCCTCGACGTTCGACTTCGACCGCTGGTCGGACGGCGGGGCCCGGACGCACGTGGTGACCGCTCCGGCGACCGACACCACCTACGCCGCGACCTACACGGCCGACTACGGCGACGGGGACTGCGGTGACGCCTTCGGTTACACCTGCACCACCGCCACCGGCCGGGCGTTCGTCCCGGTCGACGGCGCGGTGCTGCCGCTGACCGGGGACGAGGCGGTCACCCAGGTCACGCTCCCGTTCCCGATCCCGTTCTACGGGCAGAGTTACACCAGTGCCTGGGTCGACGTGAACGGCAAGATCTCGTTCACCGATCCCGGACCGTCCCCCCGTGGCGTCAACTCCCCGATCCCGGAACCGGGCGTACCCAACGCCTCGATCTACCCGTTCTGGGACGACCTGTTCGCACGGGCCGACTCCACGGTGCGGACCGGTGTGGTCGGCACGGCACCGAACCGCCAGTTCGTGGTGGAGTGGCGCAACAGCGGCATGTACGGCTCCTCGTCGGCCCGGGTGACCTTCGAGGCGCTCATCTCCGAGACCGGGCAGATCACCTTCAACTACGCCGACCTGGCCGCCAGCAAACCGGCGGAACTCGGCGGTGGCGCCACGGTCGGCATCGAGAACGCCGCCGGCACCGTCGCCGTCCAGTACGGCATCAACCAGCCGCTGCTGGCCAACGGCAAGGCCGTCATCTTCACCCCGCCGAACGGCGGCCCTCCCCCGGAGCCGGAACCGCCGACCACCGGCACCGTGACCGGCACCGTCACCAGGGCCGCCGGCGGTACGGCGGTGTCGGGTGCGACGGTGACCCTGTCGCCGGGCGGCCGGTCGACGACCACCGCGGCGAACGGGTCGTACACCCTGACCGGGGTGGCGCCGGGAACGTACTCGGTTGCCGGCACGGCCACCGGTGACCTGACCGGGTCGGGTTCGGTGACCGTGGTCGCCGGCAGCACCCACACGGTCAACCTGTCGCTGGCCGCCCCGCCGGAGGAGCCGCCGCCGACCGGCGACGGCGACTACACCAAGTCGACCGAGACCCGGCCGTTCGTGCCGGCGGAGGGCGCCCTGCTGCCGTTGACCGGCGACGACGCCGTGGGCGAGGTGACGTTGCCGTTCGCCTTCCCGTTCTACGGGCAGACGTACAGCTCGGCCTGGGTGTCCAGCAACGGGTTCCTCTCGTTCGTCAACCCGAGCGGCGCCCAACCAATCAACACGGCGGTACCGGACGCGGCGGTTCCGAACGGGGCGGTGTACCCGTTCTGGGACGACCTGGTGATCCGCGCGGACAGCACGATCCGTACCGCCGCGATCGGTACGGGCGCGGACCGCAGGTTCGTGGTCGAGTGGCGCAACATCGGCATGTACGGGTCGTCGTCGGCCCGGATCACGGCCGAGGCGATCCTCTCGGTCAACGGCGAGATCGCGTTCCACTACGCCGACCTGGCCACCACCAAGCCGACCGAGTTGGGCGGCGGGGCGACGGTCGGGATCGAGAACCCGGCCGGTACGGCGGCGGTACAGCACTCGTACAACCAGCCGATCCTGGTCAACGGCACAGCGATCGTCTTCCGCCCCGAGTAGATCGTCTTCCGCCCCGAGCAGTAGAGAGGGCCCTTCCCATCCGGAAACGGTGGGAGGGGCCCTCTCCTAGCTTCCGGCCTGACCCGCAGGACCCGCCTGACCCGACAGGTGTCCGGCCAGCGCCTCGGCCAGTTCGTCCATCCGCTCGGTGCCTACCCGTGCACCCTCGTCCGCGCCCAGTAGCCGGAACACGCCTGGCCCACGCTGGTCCGCCGGCAGGTCGGCCATCCGGGGCACCACATGGAAGTGCACGTGGCCGAACCCCTCGGCCTCGGCGAACTGGACCACGTATGTCTTCCGGCAGCCGGTCACGGCGTGCAGGGCGCGGGAGAGCCGCACCTGCCACGTACCGAGGCCGGCCGCCTCGGCGTCGGTGAGATCGGCGATCGTGGTCACGTGCCGGCGGGGGAGTAGCACCAGCCAGCCCGGCAGCGCCGTGGCGAACGCGTGCGCCACCCGCCAGTGCTCGTCCGCACCGATCCGTTCCCGTATTGGCAGCGCATCGAACCGCCGCTCGTTCCCACACGAATAGCACCCATCCCCGCCACCCATTCCCCGCCGCCTCCCACCCGCACCGCCGCCGCGTCGGTGACCACTCTTGTAGAGAGAGAGTCCTTTCGCTGCCCCGGATTTCCCCTTTTTCTCTACAAGAGGCGCCACGGCGCGGGGCGCGGGGCGCGGGGGCGCGGGGCGCGGCGGGCGTTGGGGGGTCAGCGGGTGGGGCGGCGGAGGCGGGTGAAGATCAGTTGGCGGGCGCGGCGGTCGGTGCTCAGCAGCAGGGTGGCGGCGACCAGGCCGGCGGCGGCGCCGAGGACGAACACGCCGAGCAGCGGATGGAGGTCGTTGACCCCGATCCGGTCGGTGACCAGCGGGGTCAGGGCGGCGCCGGCCGCGGCCAGCAGCGCCGGCAGGGTGGGCACGAGGAACCGGATCACCGAGGCACCGATGGCCCGGCGGACGGTGACCCAGACGGAGACGGCGTTGACCACCAGTTGCATGGCGATTCCGGCGATGGCGACCGCGCTGGCCTCGGTGACGTCGTTGCGCCCGTCGAGCAGGGTGCCGACCGCGGCCAGGGTCGCCACCCCGAGGATGCCCCGGGTCCAGAGGATCGCGGCGAGCTTCGCGGGCTGCCCGATCGCCTGCAACGCCGGGCCGAGCAGGACGCCGTACACGTTGATCGCGCCGAAGAGGCAGAGCAGCCGGAGCGGGATCTCGGTGCCGGCCCACTCCGGGCCGAGGAATCCCACCAACGGGTTCGCGGTGGCGGCGAGGACCCCGAGCACCGGGAGGCCGGCGATCGCGCCGAGGTGTTGCAGCTTGGTCAGGTGGACCGCGAACGCCTCCCGATCCTCCTGCAGGCGCGACAGCGACGGGAGCGCGACCTGTTGCAGCGACCGGACCGTGACGTCGACCAGCATGTCCGGCAGTCGCGCGGCCAGCCGGTAGATGCCGGTGGCGACCGGACCGAAGAAGATGCCGGTGAAGATGATGTCGGCCTTGGAGCTGAGCATGAGGCCGAGCCCGGCGTTCGCGGAGTGGGCGGAGAAGGCCCACAGGTCGCGGATGGCCCCGAGCCGGGGCCGCCGGCTCGGTCGCCACGGGCAGACCGTCCAGAGCACGATCAGGCTGACCACGGAGGTGGCCAGTTGCTGCGCCACCAGGGCCCAGATGCCCGCGCCGGCCAGGGCGAGCGAGATGCCGACGACGCCGCTGATGGCGGCGGCCAGCAGGGTACGGATGGCAACCGACCGGAACTGGAGGTCGCGGCGGAGCACCGCCTCCGGCACGATGGCCAGTCCCTGGAGCAGGACGAGCGGGGAGAGTGCGAGGCAGACCTCGGTCAAGCCGTCCGGGCTGCCGTTGATGAGCGACCAGACCGGGCTGAGCGCGGCGGTGAGCGCCCCTACGCCGAGGCCGGCGAGCAGGGTCACGCCGAAGGCGGCGTCGAGGTGCTCGGGGGTGAGCTTGTCCCGCTGCACGATCGCCGAGACCAGCCCCTGCTGGATGATCGTCTGGGCGATGGTGATGAAGACCGTGGCCATCGCGACCAGCCCGAACTCGTTCGGCCCGAGCAGCTTCGCGAGCAGGAACGTGACCACGATCGAGGAACCGACCCGGCCGGCGGTGAGCAGGTATGACCAACCGATCGCCGACCGTACCCGGCCACGCGATGGGGCTGGCGGGGACTCGACGGGTGCGTCGGGCGTTGTGCTGACCACTAGGCGTTTCCCTTGGCCGTGCTGGCCCTCGATCGGCGGCTGAGCCGGCGGCGCCAGCGGCCGAGGAGCACCCGGACCCGTCGGGCCCACCAGGCGCCGAGGAAGGCGAAGGCGGAGCTGATCCGGGTACCCAGGGGGTCGTCGCCGGTCAGCAGCGTACGCAGTGTTTCCAGCAGCATCCGCTGCCTGGGTGCTCGGACCTTGCCGCTGTCCTGTGCGTACCAGGAGAGGGCGGAGGCGGGGGTGGAGTCCTTGGCCTGCCGGCTGGAGGCGCCGTGCATCCGGCGCAGGAACAGCGGCTGGTCCACCTCGTGGATCTCGCCGAGTCGGGCGACCTCGGCGACGAGGGTGTAGTCGGAGGAGAGGAACGGCCGGATCATGCCGGTGCGGCGCAGGGCGGCGAGCCGGAAGACACCGAAGTGGGCGTGGCAGAGGTTGATGTTGCTGGCCACCCCGGCGACCCGTCGCCAGGGGCGGTGATCGCGCAGGTCCAGCCGGTCGGCGTACGGACCGATCACCGAGCCCTCCTCGTCGATCAGCACCGTACGAGGATAGGCGAGCACGGCCTGTGACCCTGCGACGTCCAGCGCCGCCACGCAGGTGCTCAGGAACGTCGGCAGGCAGACGTCGTCGTACGCCACCCACTTGAACAGTTCGCCCCGGGCGAGTTGGGCGACCCGGGCGTAGTTGACGTGGCCGCCGAAGTTGCGCGGGTTCTGGAAGAGCCGGAACCGTGGGTCGGCCGCGGCGTAGCGCTGGCAGATCTCCCAGGTCCGGTCGGTGGAGGCATTGTCACTCACGATGATCTCGAAGTCCTGGTAGTCCTGCGCGAGCAGCGCGTCCAGGCATGCTTCGAGGTACCGCTCGGCGTTGTAGAGGGGAACGCCGAGACTCACCCGGGGCGCTCCGTCCATCACTCTCCTCAGCTTCGAGTGATCGTGGATGAATGTCGGTGTGATCCGGTGCCCGTTGATCAGGCCACCATCAGTTCGGCCTCGACGCCGAGTTCGCGGAGCGCGGCGCCGATCTCGTTCCGGTAGGCGGGGTTGGTGATGATCACCGCACGGGTGCCCAGCTCGGTCAGGCTCGCAGGGGAGCCTACCTCGTGTCCGGTCACCGGCAGGTATCTGCCCCATTTGCGTGGGTTGACGTCGACCACCGCGGCGAGCCGGCCGTCCGGGTCGGCGAGGTGCAGGAACTGCACGCCGCGCGAACCGGCACCCCAGAGCACAGGCCGGTCACCGGCGGCGAGCAGCCGGTCGATGGTGGACCGCCAGTGCTCCCGTTCGGCGGCGTGCCGGGCGGCGAAACCGGCGATCGACTCCAGTTGCCGGTCCCGGTCCGCCGGACCGGGCAGATCCCGTGAATCCGCGTCGGCCGGTACGTTCACCGCGATCTCCACGAACCGGAACATGCCGGAGAAGAGGGGACCGGTGTCGGTCACCCGCCACCCGGCCCGTTCGACCACCCGGCGCAGGGAGTAGGCGTCGAAGTAGGACACGTGCGGATAGATCACCTCCCACCCTGCGGTGGCGAGGTCGTAGCAGGCATCGGGGACCTCCAGGTAGCCGCGTACCGGCCGGGCGCCGGCCAGTTCCCGGAGGCGGACCAGGAAGCCGTACGGGTCGTCCAGGTGCTCGAACCAGTGCCGGGAGGTGACGAAGTCGAAGACCGGCGTGCTGTCGTCCAGTGGTGCGTGCCCGGCGTGGAAGGTCGCGCCGGACGGGTCCGGTCCGACCGGGCCGGCGTACATCGCGTCGTAACCGTGGCCCCGGCATCCCGCCACGTGGCACAGCTCGCGGAGGAACTCACCCTGGCCGCAACCGATGTCCAGCACCGTCGCGCCGGCCAGCGGGTAGCGCTGGGCCAGGTGCTTGACCAACTCGGCGGAGAAGGTCTGGAACGCCGGGGAGTGGTGCAGGTTGGTGTCCATGGTGGTGTCGTAGACCAGTGCGGCCGGGTCGAAGGCGAGGTTGCGCACGTACGCGCACTCGGGACAGTAGGCCAGTTCCATCCCGCCCAACGGCGAGGCGAGCGCCTCCTCCCGGCTGGCCCAGTGCACCCCGCAGAACACCGGGATCGCACCGAGGTCGGCGAACGGGACGAGGGCGGCGCCGCCGCACGCGTCGCAGGTCCGGCTCACGCGGGCACGCCGGCGGCCCAGCGCAGTCGCGCGTCCAGCCGGCCCGCGCCCTGGAGGGCCTGGATCCGGCGCAACCGCTGGTGTCGCTCGCCGCGGAACACCTCGATCGTCAGCCCGTGCCGCCGGTACGCCTCGACCAGTTCCTCGATGCCCTTGCGTACGGTCCAGCGGGGCTGGAAGCCGGGCACCTCGGCGGCGATCAGGTCGCAGCTCACCCGGTAGTTGCGGGAGTCCGCCGAAGCGCCACCGGCGAACGTGACGGTGGATCCGTCGACCACCTCGGCGACCAGTTCGGCGACGTCCCGGATCAGGTAGTTCTCGGTGCTGACGCCGACGTTGTACGCCTTGCCGTGCACCTGCTCGCGAGGTGCCTCCAGCAGGGCCAGGAACGCGGCGCAGATGTCCTCGGCATGCACCAGCGGGCGCCAGGCGGTGCCGTCGGAGAGGAGCCGGACCTCGCCGGTGAGCAGTGCGCTCGCGGTCAGGTCGTTCACCACCAGGTCGCCACGGAGCCGGGGGGAGAAGCCGTACGCGGTGGCGTTGCGCAGGAAGACCGGGGAGAAGCTGTCGTCGGCCAGCGCGGTCAGGCCCTGCTCGGAGAGGATCTTCGACTCGCCGTACGGGGTGACCGGTGCGAAGCCGGCGTTCTCGTCCAGCGGCCGGTCGTCCAGTCCGGCGCCGTAGAGGCTGCACGACGAGGAGAAGAGGAACCGGGTCACCCCGGCAGCCTTGGCCGCCTCGGCCAGTCGGACCGTGGCCCGATGGTTGACGTCGTACGTCAGTTCGGGGTTGAGGTTGCCGATCGGGTCGTTGCAGAGGGCCGCCAGGTGGCAGACCGCGTCGAAGCCGGCCAGGTGCTCCGGCCGTACGTCGCGCAGGTCCAGCCGGAGGGACGGCACCTCGGCGGGCGCCGGGCCGAGCAGGCAGTCGGCGAACAGGTCGGTGTCGAGACCGGTGACCTGGTGGCCCGTGGCCTGGAGCAGCGGAGTCAGCACACTGCCGAGGTAGCCGTGATGACCGGTGACGAGAACGCGCACGGCAAAGCTCCCGAGGGTCCGCGGGGGTGAGAAGGCAGAGTTTATGAGGGCCGGGTGATCACCACTGAGTAGTGTCGGACTTTTTACTGAAAGCCCCGGTCGGAAAGCGCCGGAACTAGCGTGGCCGAAGCGTGCTGGCGGGCGCCGCGCGAGGTGGCGAACAATCGGGGTGGATCGCATGACCATTGCGGAATGTCGGCTCTGTGGCACGGCATTGACCGAGACGTTCGTGGACCTGGGGATGTCGCCGCTCTGCGAGAGCTACCTGACCGAGGAGCGGCTGGACAGCGCCGAGACGTTCTACCCCTTGCATGTACGGATCTGTTCCAGTTGCCTGCTCGTGCAACTGCCGGCATACGTGCCGGGAGAGGACATTTTCTCCGACTACGCCTATTTCTCCTCCTATTCCGATTCGTGGGTGGCGCACGCCAAGCGGTACGCCGACGCGATGATCGATACGCTCGGCCTCGGTCCGGAGAGTCTGGTCACCGAGGTGGCGAGCAACGACGGCTACCTGCTCCAGCACTTCGTCGCCCGGGGCGTCCCGGTGCTCGGGGTGGAGCCGGCGGCGAACATCGCCGAGGTGGCCCGCGCCAAGGGGATCCGTACCGAGGTGCACTTCCTGGGTGCCGGGACCGGTGGCGACCTGGCCGCCCGGTACGGCCGGGCCGACCTGGTCGCCGGCAACAACGTCTACGCGCACGTGCCGGACCTGATCGGGTTCACCGCCGGGCTGGCCGCGCTGGTGAAGCCGAGCGGGCTGGTGACGCTGGAGTTCCCGCACCTGCTCCGGCTGATCGAACGCCGGCAGTACGACACCATCTACCACGAGCACTACCAGTACCTCTCGCTGCTCACCGCGCAGCGTGCGCTGGCCACCGCCGGGCTGGCCGTCGCCGACGTCGAGGAACTCTCCTCGCACGGTGGCTCGCTGCGGGTGCACGCCCGGCCGGCGACCCTGTCCACGGCCACGGCGGTCGCCGCCGAACCGGGCCGTTCCGGGACGGTGGAGGGTTCCGCCTGGGTGCCGTCGAGCCTGGGGTGGGAACCGTCGAGCAACGTCAAGTCGGTGCTGGAGGCGGAGGCCGAGGCCGGGCTGCACACGCTCGACGGGCACCGTGGCTTCGCCGAGGCCGTCTTCACCATCAAGCGCAACCTGCTCGACTTCCTGCTCACCGCGCGGGCCGAGGGCAAGCGGGTGGTCGGGTACGGTGCGCCGGGCAAGGGCAACACATTGCTCAACCACTGCGGTATCCGGTCGGACCTGCTGGCGTACACGGTCGACCGGAGTCCGTACAAGCAGGGCAGATTCCTTCCGGGGACGCACATCCCGATCCACGCGCCGGAACGGCTGGCGCAGGACCGTCCCGACTACGTCCTGGTCCTGCCCTGGAACCTGCGTACCGAGATCTCCACCCAGCTGGCGTACGTCCGCGAGTGGGGCGGCCGGCTCGTCTACCCCATCCCGGAGCTTGAGGTGGTCTGATGAAGGTCGTCCTGTTCTGCGGCGGACTGGGAATGCGCATGCGGGAGGGTGCCGCGTCGGCGCCCAAACCGATGGCGATGATCGGTGACCGGCCGCTGCTCTGGCACGTCATGCGATATTACGCCCACTTCGGACATACCGACTTCATTCTCTGTCTGGGGTACGGTGCCGCGGCGGTCAAGGACTACTTCCTGCACTACGACGAGACGCTCTCCAACGACTTCACCCTCACCATGGGCGGTCGGGACGTACGTCTGTTCGCCACCGACATCACCGACTGGAACATCACCTTCATCGACACCGGGCTCGGCGCGACCATCGGCGAGCGGCTGATGCGGGTACGCAGGCACGTCCAGGACGAGGAGATGTTCCTGGCCAACTACGCCGACACGCTCACCGACGCGCCCCTGCCCGCGATGATCGACCGGTTCCGGGCCTCGACCGCCACGGCCAGCCTGCTCGCCGTACCGGTGCAGTCGACCCACCACGTGATCGACATCGACGAGTCCGACCAGGTACGCCGGGTCCGGCCGATCCGCGAGCTGATGCAGTGGGAGAACGGCGGTTACTTCATCCTCCGGCCGGGAATCTTCGACCAACTGCGCGAGGGCGAGGACATGGTCCCGCACGCCTTCGACCGGCTGCTGCCCGGGCGGGGGTTGATGGCCCAGCGCCACAACGGGTTCTGGCGGGCCGCCGACACCTTCAAGGACCGGGCCGAGCTGGAGGAGCTCTACCACTCCGCCCGCTGCCCGTGGATGCTCTGGGACGCACACCGGCACGGCGGTCCGCCGAGCCCGGCCCCGTTCGACGGCCACATCGACACCCCGGCCGAGCATGCCGGTCCCGGCACCCCCGCGTTGATCCACTGATGGGGTCGCTGCGGCTGGGCGAGGTCCGATCGCTGGTCCTGGTCGGGGCGCACCCCGACGACATCGAGATCGGCGCCGGCGGGCTGCTGCTCGCGCTCGGCGCGGCCAACCCCGGCCTGCGGGTCCACTACCTGCTGCTCACCGGCACGCCGGACCGGCAGGCCGAGGCGCGCTCGGCCGCCGGGGCCTTCCTGCCCACCGCCCGGATCGACTTCGACCTGCACCAACTCCCCGACGGCCGGGTGCCCGCGCACTGGGCGCAGGCGAAAGAGATCGTCAATGCGGCAGCCGCCGCGACCAGCCCCGACCTGGTGGTGGCGCCGGCCCCGGACGACGCCCACCAGGACCACCGGACCCTGGCCGAACTGGTACCCACCTCATTTCGCCGCGCGTCGGTGTTGCACTATGAAATCCCCAAGTGGGACGGTGACCTGGGCCGGCGGAACATTTACCTGCCGCTCACGGACGAGCAGGCCCGACGCAAGGTGGAGCTGCTACACACCAGTTACCCGTCCCAGAAGGACCGGGACTGGTGGGACGACGAGGTCTTCCTCGGGCTGGCCCGGCTGCGGGGCATGGAATGCCGATCCCGGTACGCCGAGGCGTTCCGGTGTGAGAAAGCGGTAATCGAGTTATGACCCAGCACAGCGAGCCGGCCCGATGAGCGGCGAGGTGCTTTCCGCCTGCCTGTTCGGCGTACCCGGATCCCACCTCAACCTCGGCGTGGGCGCGCTGCGCGCGGCCACCCTCGGCGGGTTGCTGGCCCGGGAGCCGCAGGCCGACGTCACCGTCTTCGACGACGGCTGGGGCCAGCGGGCCGGGCACGCCTTCGTCGGCGGCCGACCGGTGTCGATCTCGCTCGCCGGCGCCCGGCACTCGCGCCGGTACCACCGCCCCGAGTCGTACCTGAACATGCGGGTCAGCGCCGCGCTCGGCGGGTTCGGCAACTCCGGAGTGGCGAAGATCGACCGGGCCGACGTGGTGCTCGACGTCAGCGGCGGGGACAGCTTCAGCGACATCTACGGCGAGCACCGGTTCCGTACGGTGGCCTGGCCGAAGCGGCTCACCCTGCTGCGCCGCCGCCCGCTGGTGCTGCTGCCGCAGACCTACGGGCCGTTCCGCTCGGACCGGATCCGGGCCGAGGCCGCTGCGCTCATCCGGGGGGCCGCGATGGCCTGGGCCCGCGACCCGGAGAGCTACGTCGCCCTGAGCGACCTGCTCGGAGCCGACCTCGACCCGACCCGGCACCGGGAGGGGGTCGACGTGGCCTTCGCGCTGGAGCCGCGCCAGCCGGACCAGCCCGCCCTGGACACCCTGAACCGGTGGTTCGACGCGGCCCCCGGTCCGGTGATCGGGATCAACATCAGCGGCCTGATGGCCCGCGCCGAGGGCCGTACCCAGTTCGGCCTGGCAGCGGACAGCGCCGAGGTGGCCCGCCGGCTGTGTGAACGCCTGCTCGACGAACCGGACACCCGCGTGATCATCGTGCCGCACGTGCGCAGCCCGCACGGTGCCGACGACGACACCACGGCGAGCGAGCGGCTGCACGCCGCGCTGGTCGGCAGGTACGGCGACCGGATCACGGTCAGCCCGGCCGGTCTCGACCCGCACCAGAGCAAGTGGGTGATCGCCCGGACCACCTGGTTCTGCGGGATGCGGATGCACGCCACCATCGCCGCCCTCTCCTCCTGCGTACCGGTGGCGAACATCGCGTACAGCCTGAAGGCGCGCGGGGTCTTCGCCAGCGTGGGCCAGGAACGGCACGTGGCCGACGCCCGCAAGCTCGCCGACGACGACCTGCTCGACGCGCTGTGGAGGTCCTGGACCTCCCGCGCCGAGACCGCGGTCGAACTCACCGAACGGATCCCGGCGGCGATCGGTCGGGCCGGCGAGCAGATGGACGAGATCGTCGCCGTCGCCCGCGCCGAGCGGGCCCGGCGTACCACGGGAGCGCGCCGGTGAGCCGGCCGCAGACCGTACACGACGTCGCCGCGCACAAGCTCTGCACCGGGTGCGGGGTCTGCGCGTACCTCGCCCCGGACGAGATCCGGATGGTCGACGTACTCGACCAGGGGCGCCGACCGATCCCGATCACGCCCGTCGGCGGCCCGAGCACCGGCGCCGCCGCCGCGCTGGCCTGCTGCCCCGGCGTCAAGCTGGAACACGAGGCGAGCGCGCCCGCACCGGGTGAGATCCCCGAGCTGCGGGCCGCCTGGGGCCCGGTCCGCAAGATCTGGGAGGGGTACGCCGGAGACCCGCAGATCCGGTTCGCCGGGTCCAGCGGCGGGGTGGCCACCGCGCTGGCCGCGTACTGCCTGGAGTACGAGGGGATGGCCGGGACGCTGCACATCGGCGCCCGAGCGGACGTGCCGTACCTGAACGAGACCCGGTTGTCGCGCAGCCGCGACGAACTGCTCGCCAACGCCGGCTCCCGGTACGCCCCGGCCAGCCCGGCCGACCGGCTGGACCTGATCGAGTCGGGCGAGACCCCGTCGGTGTTCATCGGCAAGCCCTGCGACGTCGCGGCGGTACGGATGGCCCGCCGGGTCCGGCCCGCGCTGGACGCCCGGGTCGGGCTGACCATCGCCGTCTTCTGCGCCGGCACCCCGAGCACCGAGGGCACCCTGGAGATGATGCGCAAGCTCGGGGTGACCGACCCGGACCGGGCGGAGTCGGTGCACTACCGGGGCAACGGGTGGCCGGGGCTGGCCCGTACCCGGATGGTGGACGACCCGCCGGGGCAGGAGCGGACGCTCACCTACGAGCAGTCCTGGGGCGAGATCCTCCAGAAGCACCGGCAGTGGCGCTGTTACCTCTGCGCGGACCACACCGGTGAGTTCGCCGACGTGGCTGTCGGTGACCCGTGGTACAGGCCGACCGGCGACGATCCGGGGCGCTCCCTGGTGCTCGCCCGCACCGAGCGGGGCGTACGCCTGGTCGAGGCGGCCATCGCGGCCGGTGCGCTGGTGCTGGAGCCGGTGGCGGCCGAGATCCTGCCGGCGTCGCAGCCGAACCTGCTCCGGGCCCGTGGTGCCGTCTGGGGACGGATGAGTACGCTGCGCGCCGCCGGCCTGATGACCCCCCGGCTGCGCCGGCTGCCGATGGCCCGGATGTGGTTCCGGCACCTCTCCACCAGGGAGAAGCTCCAGTCGACCGTCGGTACGGTGCGCCGGATCAAACGCAAGCGGCTCCGCGAACCGGCCGACCTGACCCCGTACCGGGACCAGCACCGCTCGTTGCACGACTGACCTGCTCGTTGCACGACTGACCTGCTCGTTGCACGACTGAGCGGACGGGTCAGCGGACCACCGGCTGTCCGCTGTCGAACCAGACGTTGCTGCCCCGGTCCCAGGTGATGCCGGCCTGGTCGGACCGGGCGATGACGCCGAAGCGGAAGTCGCGCCCGAACCGGTTGCCACGGATCACGATGTTCGACCCGACCAGGTCGTCCCTGACCCCGATCGAGTAGTTGCCACCGTTGCAGTAGTTCTCCTCGACCAGCAGGTTGTTCACCGAGTCGCTGGTGGTCGAACCGATCATGATGCAGGCGTTCGACGGGTCCTTGGTGTTCGGGTCGTGCGGTTCCAACCGGTTGTGCCGGACCACGATGTTGCTGCCGCCGGTGGTCTGGAGGGTGTCGTTGTGCGAGTCCGGCACCCGCGACAGGTCGTGGATCCAGGAGTCGATGATGGCGGTGTTCGCACTGAGCCGGGGACCGTCGATGACGTGGTGGATGTTCACCCGGCGCAGGGTGTAGTTGGCGCAGCAGACCGCGGCCGAGTTCTTCCCCATGCCGTTGATCTCCACGTTCTCCACCACCAGGTCGCTGGCCGTGTCGTAGGTCCGGATGGAGAAGGTGGAACTGTCGCAGGTGATCCGCGAGTTCCGGATGGTCACGTTCCTCGCCCGTACGGTCACGCACCCGGTGATGTCGAGGTTGCTGATCACCACGCCCGGCTCGCGCAGGTCCAGTGAACTGGACGGCCGCAGCACCGTCCCGGCAGGTACGCCGGTGGTGTCCGGTCCCGGCCAGTAGCTCATCGGGGTGGGCGCGCCGGTGACGCTCTCGCCCGCGGCCGGTGGGTCGGTGTCGAAGTCCATCGGGCTGGGTGCGACGGTGGCCGGCTTGCGCTCCTCCCGGGCGAAGGGTCGGCCGTTCGCGGTCGAGTCGAGGATCGTCGCGGGCGCGTCGGCGCGCTGCTCGAACGCCTGACGGCACCCGTCGACCCGGACCCGGACAGCCGAGTAGCCGCCGGGCACGATGCCGTCGGTCCGGTTGTCGGCGCAGTCGATCCGGGTGTCCTCGATGACGGTGTTGCGTACCCCGTCGCGGATCCGAACGGCGGCAGCGCCGCCGGCACGGATGGTGATCCGCCGGAGGGTGACGTGGTCCGCCGCGATCTCGACCGGGCGGTTGATCGTCTGTCCCCAGAGGACGGTGTTCGGCTGGTCCAGCACGAGTGGTCCGTCCCGTCCCGGCCCGGCGAGCGTGACGATCAGGTAACCGGTGCCGATGACCACGGCGAGACAGATCCCGATGACCACCACGAGCAGGGGACCGCGCCGGGGTGATCGCGGCGCCGGCTCCTCCGGGGGTGCCGGTGGTAGCGATTCGACACCGGTCATCAACGCCCCCCTCAGAGATCAAGAATGATCCTACAAGCGGGTGCGGAAGTGAAGGAATTGTTGATTCTGACAAATTGTGGACAACAATCGCGTTCGCTCACCCCGTCCGTTGGCGGGTCACCTCCGCTGCTGCCGCGGCAGCACCACCTCCCGCAGGATCAGCTGAATCGCCGCCACCGCCGGGATCGCCACCAATGCGCCGATCACCCCGAAGAGAGCCACCCCCACCAGCGCGGCGACGATGGCCGCCACGTCGTTCACCTTGACCGAGCGCTCCATCACCTTCGGGTAGATCAGGTAATTTTCGAGTTGCTGGTAGATGACGAAGAAAACGAGACACGCGATTCCCGCCGGCAGGTCGGTGGCGAATCCGACCAGGCTGACGATGACCGCGCCGAGGGTCGCACCGATCTGCGGAACCAGGTCGCAGACGGCCACCACGACGGCCAGGGCGAACGGGTACGCCAAACCGACGATCATGGCGAAGACGAAGGTGCAGAGCCCGGCGAGTACGGCGATCGCCAGCGCACCGACCATGTACGCGCCGACCTTGGCCAGGATCTCGTCGGTGATCAGGGTGACCCGGTTCCTGCGGCTGGCCGGCACCAGGGCGTACCCGAGCGTCTTGAGCCGGTCGAAGGCGGACATGAAGTAGATGGTCAGGACCAGCACGGTCAGCACGTTGAAGATGGCGCCGAAGATGAACTGGGCGCCGCCGAACACGCCGCCGACCGCCTGGCTGATCGTCTCCGGGTTCGCCGCGGCCTGGATCCGGTCCATCAGGTCGTACCGCTCGACCAGGTCGTTGACCGTGGCGTTGCGCCGCAACTCCTCCACGTACGTCGGGACCTGTTCGAGGAACTCACCGGTCTGGGTCACCACCGGCGGGACCAGCGCGAAGATCCCACCGGCGAGCACCAGCAGCACGGTCGACGCGACCACGGTCACGGCGAGCCCGTGCGCCAGCCCCCAACGGCGCAGTCGGGCCACCGCCGGGTTGAGCCCGATGGCGAGGAAGAGCGCGATGAAGATCAGGATCAACATCGAGGCCGCACCGCGTACGGCGAGGAAGGTCGTGTACGCCACGACCAGGCCCAGGCCGCCGGTGAACCCGATCAGGAAGCTGTTGCGGCGCAGTGGTCGACCGGGCTGCCCGTACCGGCCACCGGGGGTGTGTTCGGGCTCCCCGGGTTCGTCCGCCCGGCGCTGCTCCGGGGGCGGTGCCGCCCGTTCGACCTCCGCCGTCGGCTCTTCGACCGCCACCGGCCCCTCCCGTACTCGACCTGTCTGCCCTGGGAGGTTATCGGCCGGTTCGATCACACCGGCGGCGAGGGCTGCTCCGGCACCCGACCCCAACTCCGGGCGGTGTCCGCCGCCGCCATCCCGGCCAGCACGAGCATCGCGCCGGTGGCGATGGCCACCGGCGGCAGGAAGATCATCCCCGGGGTCATCAGGCCGAGGATCAGCAGCGCCACGATCCGGGACAGGGAGACCCGCCCGAACACCTCGTACTCGAACCGGGACCGCCCGACCAGGAACAGTGCGGGCCCTCCGAGCAGCACCAGGACCATGCCCCAGCCGGTGTTCCCGACGGGGTCGTGCAGGACGATCTCGAAACCTGCGGCGGTGACCACGATGCCGCCCACCATGGCCAGGTGGGTGTACGGCGCGACCTGGAAGAACCGTCGGGTCTCGACCACCGACCCGATGGCCAGCGGCAGCACCTCACCGGCCCGGTGGGAGTAGATCCGCCAGAGAAGCAGGGTGGTGGTGAACGAGACCACGAATCCGAGCGAGCGGCCGAGGTCGAACTCGGTCCGGCTGAACGTGAGCCCGATGACGAGGATCGCGTCGCCGAGGGCGATGATGATGAACTGCTGGTACCGCTCGGCGAGGTGTTCCGCCGTGACGTTGTACTGGGTCTTCGGCAGCCGGCCGAGCAACGGCGTGGGATACCCCAGGCTGAACGCGCCGTAGTCGAGGGCCAGCGCCAGGGCCCAGAGCCCGGCCCGGCTGGTCTCGCTGTCCACCAGTCCGCCGAGGATCCACGGTACGGCGGAGAGGGCGAACCAGAAGAAGATCCGGATCGCCCGTCCCTGCGCCTGCTGACCGCGTAGCAGCGGCACCAGGAAGAGCCCACGGCTGAAGTGGATCCCCACGTAGGCGCAGGCGAAGACGAGGCCGTACTCGGTGAAGGCGCGGGGCAGCGTGGACGCCATCAGCAGGCTGCCCAGCATCACCGTGACCGTGATGAGCTTGATCGAGATCTGCTGCGGGTCGTACAGGTCGGTGAGGAACGCGGTGATCGACCAGACCCACCACATCGCCATCAGCAGCAGCAGCGACTGCAACGCCCCGATCCAGGTGTGGTGCGCCGCGAGGTGACGCGAGATCAGGGCCAGCGCCACCACGTACACCAGGTCGAAGAAGAGCTCCAGCAGGCTGACCCGGCGGGATCCCTCCGGGTCGCGCTCCAGTGCCGCCTTGGTGCTGACCCTCATCTCGGTGCTGCGTTACTCGGACTCGACCGAGACCTTCTGCTCGGCGTCCACCGAAACCTTCTTCGGTTTCGCACTCCGCTCGTCCGTGGTCGGCTTGGCGGCGTGGTCGTCCGTGGTCGGCTTCGCGCTGAGCTTGCCGCTGTCACCGGTGCTCGTGATCTTCGTGGCGGTCGCCTCCCGGCCACCCTCACCGGGCACCGCCGCCACCGTCGGCTCGCCGTTCACATCGCTGGTGATCGCGTCCGCGTTGACCGGAGCCTCCGCCGGAGCGGTGGGACTGGTCCGGGGAGCCGGCCGGTCGACCGCGCTGTCCGCCGCCCGCGCCACGTCGGCGCCGGCCTCCACCACGAGCTGCTCGGCCTCCTCGGCCGACCGCTGGGTACCGGTCAACCGCTGCTGCTCGCCGGCGAGCTGCTGATTCGCCTCGGCCAGCCGGCGCTGGATGTTGTCCGACTCCTGCCGGGACGCCACGGTCTCCTGCCGCAGGTCGGCAAGCTGCTGCTGCGCCTTCGCGATCTCCTGCATCACCTCGGCGAGCTGCTGCCGTCCGGCGGCGGCCTCCTGCTGGGTGGTGGCCAGGTGCTGCTGGGTGGTGGCGAGGTGCTGCTGCGCGGTGGCGGTGTACTCCTCGAACTGCCGCCGGGACGCCGCGGCGTGCTCCTCGGCCTCCTGCCGGGCGGTGGCGAGGTGCTCCTCGGCCTGCCGCTGCACCTGCGTGGCGTGCTCGTCGGCGGCGCGGCGGATCTCCTCGGCCTCCCGCTCCAGCTCCGCGCGCTGGGTGGCGTGCTGCTGCTCGATGTTGGTCCGCCACTGGGCGAACTCCTGCTCCGAGGCGGTACGCCGGGCGGCCAGCTCCTGCTCCGCGGCGCTCCACCGGCCGGCGATCTCCTCGTCGATGGTGGCCCGGCGCTGTTCGATCTCGTGGTCGACGCTGGCCCGCCAGCCGTCCAGCTCACGCTGGGTCTGGGTACGGACCTGCTCCACGTACGCGTCGGCGTCCACCCGGGACCGCCGGACGATCTCCGTGGTCTGCTCGGTGACCCGCTGGGCCTCCGCCTGGGCCTTGGCGTGGGCGGCCTCGCCAACCTCCCGCAGCCGGGCACCCTCCTCCCGGCCCTTCGCCACCGCCGTCTCGCCGGCCTCGCGAAGCTGGGCGGCCTGGCGCTGCGCCTCGGCGAGCGCCGCCTCGCCGTCCTGTCGGGCCCGGGTGAGCAGTGTCTCGCTCTCCTGCCGGGCCTTGGCCAACTGGGCTTCACTGTCCTGCTTGGCCTTGTTCAACGCGGCTTCGCTGTCCTGCTTGGCCTTGGCCAGGGTGGCCTGGGCGGCCTCGCGGAGCCGGGTGGCCTCCTGCCGGGCCTGGGTGAGCGTGGTCTCCCCGTCCTGGCGGGCCTTGGCCAGGTGGGCCTCGCTGTCCTGCTTGGCCTTGGCCAGGGTGGCCTGGGCGACCTCGCGCAGCCGGGCCGCCTCCTGCTGGGCCTTGGCGAGCATCGACTCGCTCGACTGGCGGGCCTTGGTCAGGGTCGCTTCGCTCTCCTGCCGGGCCTTCGCGAGCGCCGCCTCACCGTCCTGCTTGCCCTTGAGCCGGGTCGCTTCGCTCTCCTTGCGCGCCTTGGCCAGGGTCGCTTCGGCTTCCTGCCGGGCCTTCGCCAGTGCGGCCTCGCCGGCCTGGCGCAGTTGCGCGCCCTCCCGGTGCCCCTGCTCGTGCGCCGACTTCCCGGCCTCCTGGAGCCGGGCGGCCTGCTCGGTCGCGGCGGCCACAGCGGCGTCCACCTTCGCCTTCCGGGCCGCGGCGGACTGTTCCTCCTCGCGCCGGCGGGAGGAGAGGGCGAGTTCGAAGTCGCGCAGCGCGGTGGCGGCGTGGTCGCGTGCCTCGGTGAGGATCCGGTTGGCCTCGCCCCGGTGCTCCTCGGCCTCGCTCGTCGCCTGCGCGAGAGTGAACTCGGCCTGTTCGTGGGCGAGGGACAGGATCTGCCCGACCACCGGGCCGACGTGCAGCAGGGACGCCTGGTCCACCGTGCCGGCCTGGCGGCGTACCTCGGTGAGGTCGCGTTGCAACTGCTCGACCTGACCGGCGAGCTTGTGGATCTGGGTGAACGCCTGTTCGCGTTCGGCGGCGAGAGTCGTTATCTCGTTCTCCGCGCGGATGACGTACCGGTCCACCTGTCGTCTGTCATAGCCTCGCAGGGCCGACTCGAAGCTGGGCTCCGTAGCCACTTCCCCACCAAGGGCGAACAGTTCCTCGCCGTGCGACATGTCCCCATCCTCACATGCGCTGTGGCGCGGCGCGGCGAATACCGTCCGGCCCGATGGGATGGAAGCAGGTACTTCCTAATTGTATGGGGTGTCCGTTTCGTTGGAGTAGGCCGGGGTTGATCCACTGACCTGTGCCGGAGTCCGGACAGGCCGCAGGGCCGTACCGGCACAATCCGGTACGGCCCCGCGCACTCTCCTGCCCCGCTCGGCGGGTCCCACCCGAAAACGGGTCGGACCCGGACCGACAATCTGCCCGACGAACCCGCGCCTGACGGAACCCGGTCAGCTCGCGGCGTCGGCGGTCTTCCGCTCCTCCGCGTCGTCCGTCTTCGCGGCCGCGGCGGCGGCAGCCGGTGCCACCGGCACGATGCCGGCCAGACCGGAAAGCATCTGCCCGAGCTGCGAGGTGACCGCGTCCTTCTGCCGGGTCAGGTCCTCGACCTCGCGGCGAGCCGCCTGCGTGGTCAGGTCCGCCTCGGTACGCGCCTCGTTCAGTAGCCGGTTCGACTCCGCCCGAGCCTCGTTCAGGGTCTTGTCGGCGAGCGCCTTGGCCTTCTCCACCGTCTCCTGCGCGCTGCGCTCGGACTCGATCCTGCGCGCCTCGGCCCGCTGCTCGATCTCCTTGGCCCGCTCCTGGGCGGCCCGCGCCCGCTGCTCGGCCTCGCCGACCAGCTTCTGGGTCTGCGTCACCTGGGCGGCGTGCCGCTCGGACTCCTCGCGCTCGGACTTCTCCCGGCGCTCGGCCAACTGGAGCTCCAGCGCCTGGAGGTCCTTGTCCCGCTTGTCCCGGGCGTCGGTGAGCAGCTTGGTCGCCTCGGCGCGCTTCTCCTCGGCCTCGCGGGCCGCCTTCGCACGCTGCTGGGTGATCTCCCGCTCGGCGGTGGCGCGCAGGGTGGCGACCTCCCGCTCGACGGTGGACTTCAACTCGGCCACCTCGTGCGCGGTGACCGTACGGAGCTGCTTGGTCTCCCGGTCGGCGTCGGCGCGCAGCGTGTCCGCCTCGCGGCGGGCCTGCACCCGGACCTCGGCGGCCTCACGCTCGGCGGTGGTACGGACGGTGCCCGCCTCCCGCTCCGCGGTGGCCTTCATCGCGGCGGCCTCGGCCCGCGCCTTGTCGGTGATCTCGCGCGCCTCGAGCCGGGCGGCGGAGAGGATGCCCTCGGACTCGCGCTTGGCCTCGCTGCGGTGGTCGTTCGCCTGTTCCTCGGCGAGCCGGAGGATCTGCTCGACCCGGGTGCCGAGCCCGGAGAGGGTGGGCCGGCTGTTCTCTTCGAGCTGCTTGTTGGTGTCGGTGAGCTTCTGCTCCACCGAGGTCAGCCGTTGCTCGGCCTGGCGGAGCCGACGCTGGGCGTCGTTCATCCGCTGCTCGGCCTCGGCGCGGGCCTGCTCGGACTGGGCCAGCGCCGCGGTCAGCCGCCCGAGGTGGCCGTTGACCTGCTCGCGGTCGTAGCCGCGGAGGGCCACCGTGAAGTCGGGTTGCGAGTTCGCGTTCTCGAAGAACGTAAGAGGGGAGGACTGCTGCTGGGGCATTGGGACATACTGGCAGACACACCGGGGTCCTTCGCAAGAGCTGACCGGCGTTATCACGCCCCGTTCACATGGTCAACGAGGAGTCGTCGGCCTGGCGTACCCTGGTGTGATCTTGGCAGCTCCCGGGGCCGCCGCCGGCCGTCGCGCCGCCCGCGCGACGACCGAACGCACCGGTCGTCGCTCCTTTCCCGAACGACGCGCTAACCGCTTCCCGAGTACGTCGCGACGATCGAATGGGCGCGGATCGAAGCGGACGAAAAGCAAATCCCCGCCCCTCGAAATGGTCGTCGAGGCGATGTCGTGGATAGCACTGCGTAGCCGAACCGGTGGCGCCGACGCGGACCGGGCGATCCCGGTCAACGGCCGGCGAGTCGCGCGACGATCGGAGCCGCGGCGTCGAGGTTGCCGCCCAGGTGCAGGTAGTTGATGCCGAACCGCTCGCGGAGCGCGAACAACCGGTCCACGCACTCCGGCACGGAACCGTGCAGCACCGACGGCGAGGCGGCCAGCGCGGACGGATCGGCGAGCGCGGCGTGACTGGAGGTGGACCGGTGCTCCACCCCCCGGTGGGTGACCCGGACGTCGAACATCCGTAGCTGGACCTCCAGTGCCGCCGGGTCCCGACCGGCCGCGACCGCCGCGTCCCGGGCCCAGGCGACCTTGCGGTCCATCCGCTCCGGACTCATCTCCGCCACCGCGGCGAGCGGATCGACGTCCGGCGCGAGCCTCGGGTTGATCCCGATGATGTCGGCGGTCCGCCCGGCCAGCTCCAGCACCCGGCGACTGCCGCCGCCGACCAGCAACGGTGGCCGGGGCCGCTGCACCGGCTTGGGCAGCCCGTCCAACTCGGTGAGCTGGTAGTGCCGGCCGGCGAAGCTGACCGGCTTGTCGCCGAACAGACCGGTGATCACCTCGATCGCCTCGGCCAGCCGGTCGACGCGTACGCCCGGCGGGTCGAACGGGAGGCCGGCGGCGTCGTGGTCGTCGCGCAACCAGCCGGCGCCCAGCCCCACCTCCACCCGCCCGCCGGAGAAGACGTCGAGGTTGGCCATCGACTTGTGCAGCAGCACCGGGTGCCGGAAGTCGTTGCAGAAGACCATGCCGAGCACCCGGAGCCGGGTGCTGGCCTCGGCCGCCACGGTCATCGCCACCAGCGGATCCATCGCCCAGCCGCCGGTGAAGTGGTCGGAGACCGAGACCGAGCTGAAGCCGAGCTGTTCGATCCGGCGGATCTCGTCGCGCCACTGCGGCACCGGCCGGTTCAGCGCCGGCATCGAGGCGGTGAACCGGAACGGCCGTGGCCCGGCGACGCCGGTACGGTCCGGAGGTGGGGGCATTCCTCCGACTGTAGGCGGGGCGCCGACCCGTACGCGCGGTCCGTGTGGCCAGGACCGAGGCCCAGTCGGATTCTCGACAGCCGGCCCCGAGCGGCCCCGAAGTCCTTTCGGCTTCGCCCCGGTGCGGCATACCGTGACCCCCGGCTGGGATCTCTTCGCAGGAGGCCGCGATGACGGTGGTGTACTTCGATTCGCCCATGTCCGACGACGAGCGGCGGCGCAGGCTCTTCGGCGGGGACCTGTTCGTCTACTCGCCCACCCCGCACTCGATGGCCCTGGTCGCCTTCGCGCGGGAGATGGCCGAGTCGGCGTTCGCGCCGCACTTCCCGCCGGACGCCCAGCACCACCTCTCCGGGCCCGAGTACGTGCAGGTGCTGGCCGACCTCAAGCCGACCTTCATCAACCACCCGCGCAGCAAGGAACTCGTCCGGGGCATGCTCGCCGACCTCGGCGCGGACGTGGAGCAGACCTACTTCGACGTGCCCCGGCTGCGGAGCATGACCAGCGAGTACCTCAACGCCGGGCTGACCCTCCAGTTCGAGTCGCACCGGGACACCTGGTTCTCCGCGCCGATGTCGCAGCTCAACTTCTGGATGCCGGTGTACGACGTCGAGGAGGCCAACGTGATGGCCTTCCACCCGCCGTACTTCTCCAACGGGGTGCGCAACAGCTCCCGCGACTACAACTACGCGCAGTGGGTGGCGCACGGGCGTACCGCCGCGGCGCAGCAGATCGACATGGAGACCCGCAAGCAGCCCGAGGCAGAGGAGCAGATCGCGCGCGAGCCGGACATCCGGGTGATCACGCCGCCCGGGGGCGTACTGCTCTTCTCCGGGGCGCAACTGCACACCACGGTGCCGAACACCTCCGGCAGGACCCGCTTCTCCATCGACTTCCGGGCGGTCAACCGGCGAGACGTCGAGCAGCGGGTCGGCGCCGAGAACGTCGACTCCGCCTGCACCGGCACCACGCTCGGTGACTTCCTGCGCGCGACCGATCTGGAGCCGCTGCCGGCCGACCTGATCGAGTCGTACGACACCGTGCCGGCCTGACCGGTCGCGGTAACCGCCCCGGGCCGTCCGGCTCCCCCGAACCGGCCCGGGGCGGTTTCACATCTCAGTGCCGGGCGGGCTCGACCAGTTCGACCAGTACGCCGCCGGCGTCCTTGGGGTGGACGAAGTTGATCCGGGAGCCGGCGGTGCCGCGCCTCGGGGTGTCGAACAGCAGGCGCATCCCGCGCTCACGGAGCGCCGCACCGGCCGCGTCGACGTCGGTGACGGTGTACGCCACCTGCTGCACCCCCGGACCGGACCGGTCGAGGAACTTCGCGATGGTCGACTCCGGTGACAGCGGCGCCAGCAGTTGCAGGTGGCCCCCGTCGGGGGTCGGGCCGACCTGGAGCATCGCCTCGCGTACGCCCTGTTCGTTGTTGACCTCGGTGTGTACGCACCGCATCCCGAAGACCCGCTGGTAGAACTCGATCGCGGTGTCAAGGTCGGCGACCGCTATACCGACGTGGTCGATACGTTGGAGGCCGATGCCTGTGATTTTGTCCGCAGCGGTCTCGACGGGGTGCTCTTCTGCCATAGCGCTAGTCTGGCCGAACAATCGTTAAGGTGCACGATCGGCCCACCCCTCGGAGGCGGAGAGTCATGGCTTCGGTGATCGTCAGCGGTGCGCGTACCCCGATGGGGCGGCTGCTGGGCAACCTCAAGGACCTGTCGGCGAGCAAGCTCGGCGGGATCGCCATCCGGGGTGCGCTGGAGCGTTCCGGGGTCGCCGCCGACCAGGTCCAGTACGTGATCATGGGGCAGGTGCTCCAGGCGGGTGCCGGTCAGATCCCGGCCCGGCAGGCCGCCGTCGAGGCGGGCATCCCGATGTCCGTACCGGCGCTGACGATCAACAAGGTCTGCCTCTCCGGCCTCGACGCGATCGCCCTGGCCGACCAGCTCATCCGGGCCGGCGAGTTCGACATCGTGGTGGCCGGCGGGATGGAGTCGATGACCAACGCCCCGCACCTGCTGCTCAACCAGCGCACCGGCTACAAGTACGGCGACGTGACGATCAAGGATCACATGGCGCTGGACGGGCTCACCGACCCGTGGGACTGCTGCGCGATGGGGGAGTCGACCGAGCGGCACGGGGTGAAGCACGGCATCACCCGGCAGGAGCAGGATGCCTTCGCGGTGGCCAGCCACCAGCGGGCCGCCGCCGCCCAGAAGAACGGCGTCTTCGCCGACGAGATCGTCCCGGTGGAGTTGCCCCAGCGCAAGGGCGACCCGCTGGTGATCAGCGCGGACGAGGGGGTCCGCCCGGACACCACCGTCGAGACGCTGGCCCGGCTGCGCCCGGCCTTCACCCCGGACGGGACGATCACCGCGGGCAGTTCCTCGCCGATCTCCGACGGTGCCGCGGCCGTGGTCGTGATGAGCAAGACCAAGGCGATCGAGCTGGGGCTGACCTGGCTTGCCGAGGTCGGCGCGCACGGCAACGTCGCCGGACCGGACAACTCGCTGCACTCGCAGCCGTCCAACGCAATCAACCAGGCGCTGCGCAAGGCCGGGCTCGGCGTCGCCGACCTGGACCTGGTCGAGATCAACGAGGCGTTCGCCGCGGTCGGCATCAAGTCCACCCGTGACCTCGGGATCAGCAGCGAGATCGTCAACGTCAACGGTGGCGCGATCGCCCTCGGGCACCCGCTCGGCATGTCCGGGGCGCGCCTGGTCCTCACCCTCGCCCTGGAGTTGCGCCGGCGCGGCGGGGGCACCGGGGCGGCGGCACTCTGCGGTGGCGGTGGACAGGGCGACGCGCTGATCATCCACGTACCGAGCGGTGCCGGCGAGCGGGAGTGACGGTGCGACGGGGTCGGGACGTACCGCTGCTGGTCGACCGGGCCCGCGACGGTGACGCCCGCGCGGTGGCCCGGCTGATCACCCTGGTCGAGTCCGGGGACGAACTGCTGCCGCAGGTGGCCGCTGCGCTCGCGCCGTACACCGGTCGGGCGCAGGTGATCGGGCTGACCGGCGCTCCCGGGGTGGGGAAGTCGACCACGACCAACGAGCTGGTCCGGGCCCTGCGGGCCGGTGGCCACCGGGTCGGGGTGCTCGCCGTGGACCCGTCGAGCCCGTTCACCGGCGGGGCGATCCTGGGCGACCGGGTCCGGATGCAGGAGCACGCCACCGACCCGGGCGTCTACATCCGGTCCATGTCCAGCCGGGGTCACCTCGGCGGGCTGGCCGCGGCGACACCGCAGGCGGTCCGGGTGCTGGAGGGCGCCGGCTGCGACGTGGTGCTGGTCGAGACGGTGGGGGTCGGCCAGGCCGAGGTGGAGGTGGCCTCGCTGGCCGACACCACGCTGGTCCTGCTCGCACCGGGCATGGGTGACGCGATCCAGGCGGTGAAGGCCGGCATCCTGGAGATCGCCGACATCTTCGTGGTCAACAAGGCGGACCGGGACGGGGCCGACGCCACCGTCCGCGACATCCAGGGCATGATCGCCCTGGGTGAGCGGGGGCCGGGCCAGTGGCGCCCGCAGGTGCTGCGGGCGATCGCCTCGCGGGCCGAGGGGATCGACGAGATCGTCGCCGGGATCGAGCGGCACCGGGCCTGGCTGGTCGAGCACGACGAGCTGCGGCGGCGCCGGGAGGCGCGGGCCGCCGCCGAGGTCGAGGCGATCGCGTTGGGCGCGCTGCGGGCCCGGCTGGGCTCACTGCGCGACGGTACGGGGTTGGCGACGCTCGCAGCCAAGGTCGCCGCCGGTTCGCTGGATCCGTACGCCGCCGCCGGTGACCTGCTCGCGGAGCTGGACGACCGGTCCGCCGGCTAGGTCGACGGCAACCGTCGGGGGTCACGGCGCGACCGCTTCGCCGGTAACCTTCGCGGCGTGGGTACGACGGTTCGGGTCGACGGGATCACGGTCGGGTACGGCCGGGGTGAGCCGGTGCTGCGCGAGGTGTCGGTCACCGTGCGGCCGGGTGAGGTGCTGGCGGTGACCGGGCCCTCCGGCGCTGGCAAGACCACCCTGCTCTGGGCCATGGCGGGCCTGGTCCGTCCGGTCGTCGGTCGGGTCGAGGTGGACGGTGCGGCGCTGCGGGACCGGGACGACGCGGTCGCCCGCCGGGTGGTGCTGGTGCCGCAGGACAACGGCCTGGCCGAGATCCTCACCGCGGGCGAGAACCTCCAGGTGGCGTTGATCGCCGGGGGGAACTCACCGGCCGAGGCCCGCCGGTTGACCGCGGAGTCGCTGGGCCGGCTCGGGCTGTCCGGGCAGACCGACCAGCTCGTCGAGGAGCTTTCCGGCGGGCAGCAGCAGCGCACCGCGATCGCCCGCGGGCTGGCGCTCGGCGGTGAGGTCCTGCTCGCCGACGAGGTCACCAGCGAGTTGGACGCGGGCAACCGGCAGCGGGTCATCGAACTGCTCCGGGCGGAGGCCGACCGGGGTGTGGCGGTGGTCTTCGCGACGCACGACCCGGAGGCGGCGGCTGCCTGCGACGCCGAACTGCACCTGTTGGACGGTCGCGCGGAACTCGTCCGCCCGGCTCCACCGGTGCCGACCTCCCCGGTGTCCGGCTGAGCCGTTCCGGTGCGCCGAGGTTCGCCGGTCGACGACGGTTCGCCCCGCCCGTCCTGGGTGGACACTATCCGTCAGGCCATCCCGCGAACGGGTCGCGCCGAGTAGGCTCCCTCATCGCGCAGGGCGCCGGGGTCGGCGCCGAGACCAGGGGAGAAGTCAGCATGAGCGAGGTTGTGCAGAACACCGAGGGCGACGCCGCGGGCAGCGCCGTACCCGAGGCGGCAGCGGCCCCCGCGCCGGCCGCCGCACCGCGCGGAACCACTGCGGTGTCCGAGGAGGTCGTGGAGAAGATCGCCGGTACGGCGGCGCGTGAGGTGCCGGGTGTCGCCGAGCTCGGCGGCGACGTGGCGCGTTTCTTCAACAGCGTCCTGGACCGGATCGGGCTGGACGAGGTGGGTGACGCCGGCCGTGGTGTCTCGGTGGACGTGAAGGGTACGGCCGCGACCATCAACATCGTCATCGTGCTCGAGGCCGGTCACGTGGTGGGCGAGGTGACCGAGGCGGTACGGGCCAAGGTCATCGAGGCGGTCGAGAAGTACGGCCTCCAGGTGACCCAGGTGAACGTCAAGGTCGACGACATCGAGCTGCCCGCCGCGCCGGCCGCCGGAGCCTGAGTCACCGGTCTACCGCCGTGCCCGGTCGGCCGTGGCAGGTCGCCGGTCATCAAGCACAATTGCCGCGATTTTAGGACCTTTCGCTCCGGATCACCCTCCGATCCGGTGGCGGGAGGTCCTTGATCGTAGGCTGGCTTAGCGATCGTTCAGGAATGCCCTCTATGCTCGACGGGCAGTCGAGGACTCGAGGAGGAGCTCTCCGGATGAACGCCGACGAGATCGATGCCGGCCGGGCCCGTTGGCAGGCCCGGTATGACGCGGCCCGCAAACGGGACGCCGACTTCACCACCCTGTCGGGCGCGCCCGTCGAACCGGTCTACGGCCCGCCACCCGGCACCGACCACCCCGGCTTCGAGCGGATCGGCTGGCCGGGGGAGTACCCGTACACCCGGGGTCTCTATCCGACCGGATACCGGGGACGGACCTGGACCATCCGGCAGTTCGCCGGCTTCGGCAACGCCCAGCAGACCAACGAGCGCTACAAGATGATCCTCGGCGCCGGTGGCGGCGGGCTCTCGGTCGCCTTCGACATGCCGACCCTGATGGGGCGCGACTCCGACGACCCGCAGTCGCTCGGCGAGGTCGGGCACTGCGGGGTGGCCATCGACTCGGCCGCCGACATGGAGACCCTCTTCGACGGGATCGGCCTGGCCGGGACCACCACCTCGATGACCATCTCCGGTCCGGCCGTACCGGTCTTCTGCATGTACCTCGTCGCCGCCGAACGCCAGGGTGCCGATCTGTCCAAACTGGACGGCACTTTGCAGACCGACATCTTCAAGGAGTACATCGCGCAGAAGGAGTGGCTCTTCGAACCCGAGCCGCACCTGCGCCTGATCGGCGACCTGATGGAGTACTGCGCCCGGGAGATCCCGCGCTACAAGCCGCTGTCGGTCTCCGGCTACCACATCCGGGAGGCCGGTTCGACCGCCGCACAGGAGCTGGCGTACACGCTCGCGGACGGGTTCGGCTACGTCGAACTCGGCCTGTCGCGGGGACTGGACGTCAACGTCTTCGCCCCCGGACTCAGCTTCTTCTTCGACGCCCACCTCGACTTCTTCGAGGAGATCGCCAAGTTCCGGGCCGCCCGCCGGATCTGGGCCCGGTGGCTGCGCGAGGTCTACGGCGCCACCGACGAGCGGGCGCTCTGGCTGCGCTTCCACACCCAGACCGCCGGCGTCTCGCTGACCGCGCAACAGCCGGTCAACAACGTCGTACGGACCGCGGTCGAGGCGCTCGCGGCGGTCCTCGGCGGGACCAACTCGCTGCACACCAACGCCCTGGACGAGACCCTCGCCCTGCCCACCGACGAGTCGGCCGAGATCGCGCTGCGGACCCAGCAGGTGCTGATGGAGGAGATCGGGGTCACCAACGTCGCCGACCCGCTCGGCGGCTCCTGGTACGTCGAGGCCCTCACCGACCGAATCGAGGCCGAGGCGGAGGAGATCTTCGCCCGGATCCGCCAGCTCGGTGGCGAGGGACCGCACCAGATCGGCCCGATGACCTCCGGCATCCTGCGCGGGATCGAGGACGGCTGGTTCACCGGCCACATCGCCGAGGCGGCGTTCACGTACCAGCAGGCCCTGGAGAAGGGCGAGAAGAAGATCGTCGGGGTGAACGTACACACCGGGACGACGGCCAAGGAGCTGGAGATCCTGCGCATCTCGCACGAGGTGGAGGTGGAGCAGCGCCGGGTGCTCGCCGAACGCAAGACCGGCCGGGACACCGCCGAGGTCAAGGCCGCCGTGGACCGGATGGTGGCGGTCTCGCGTACCGGGGAGAACATGATCCCGGCGATGCTCGACGCCGTACGCGCCGAAGCCACCCTCGGCGAGATCTGCGACGCCCTGCGCGCCGAATGGGGCGTCTACCGCGAACCCGCCCGCTTCTGACCGCCACGGGGTGGTTTCCCGGGTGAGCTTGTGATAGCTATCAGCGATGACTGGGTTGGCGGTGGCGTGTCGGCGGGTGGTGCACATCTACCGGGCCGAGGCGGGTGACGTGGTCGCTCTCTCCGGGGTGGACATCTCGATCAACCCCGGGGAGATGCTCGCCCTCGTCGGCCCGTCCGGGTCGGGCAAGTCGACCCTGGTCGCCCTGCTCGCCGGGCTGATGCGCCCGTCCGCCGGTCGGGTCAGCGTCGGCACGTACGACCTCGGCAAGCTGAGCGACCGGGAGATCTCCCGGCTGCGCGGCACCGAGATCGGGGTGGTCCTCCAGGGTGCCGCCCGCAACCTGCTCCCGTACGCCTCGCTCCAGCGCAACGTGTGGCTGGCCCAACGCAGGGCGGCGGCCACCTCCGGCATCACCCTGGACGACCCCGAGCGGATCCTCGACCTCGTCGGTTTGCGCGGCCAGGGCGCCGTACGCATCGACACCCTCGCCCCCGGCGCCCGGCAGCGGGCCGCGCTCGCCGTCGGCATCGCCGCCTCGCCCGGGTTGCTCCTGGTCGACGAGCCGACCAGCCAGCTCGACACCCGGGGACGGGACGAGGTCCTCGACGCCCTGGAGACCGTCAACGCCGAACGCGGGACCACCATCGTGGTGGTCACCCACGACACGGTGGTGGGCAACCGGTTCGGTCGGGCGGTGACCATCCGGGACGGTCGGGTCGGCGCCGAGGGGCGCGACGGGCAGGACTTCGCGGTGGTGGCCGGCGACGGCACCGTGCAACTGCCGCCCGAGGTGCTGGGCGAGTTCCCGCCCGGCACGCTGTTCACCGTCGACCGGACCGACGGCGTGGTGACGCTGGTGATCGGCGGCGTCGGAGTGGCGCCACCGGCGCAACGGGAGCCCGCCGGCTGAGTTGCCGGCGACCCGGCCGGTCCGATGCGCCCCGGTCCGGGTCACGGGACAGATTTTCGGTGGTCCGGGGCGATAGGGTCGGCGCTGGTCCGCATCGACGACCGTCGCCCGGAGGTGCCATGCTCGGCCTGGTCCTGAGCGCGATCCGGGTGCGCCGGGCGCAGGCCGCGATCCTCTTCGTGCTGACCGGCCTCGCCGTGGCCGCCGCCACCGCCGCCCCGTGGTACGTCATGGCCACCGCCCGTACCGTGGCGCTCGCCCAGGTCGAGGGGGCCGACCCGAGATTCCTCGCCGCCCGCGCGACCGGGGCCGTGGTCAAACCGCCGGCCGAGAACGTCACCGGTGAGGCGCTGCTGAACACGGCCCGGACCAACGGCGGACGGGCCCTGACCGTGCCGGGTACGAGCCCGACCGTGGCGCTGCGGTACAGCGGCAACGCCGTCGGCCCGACCGGTCGGCTCCGGCTCACCATCGCCTACCGGGACAGGGTCTGCCCCCAACTGGTGGTCGACGGGGCCTGCCCGGACGGGCCGGGGCAGGCGGTGCTGAGCCGGCGTACCGCCGAACTGCTCCAGGTGGGCATCGGGGACGAGGTCGTCTTCGAGGCCGGGCTGTCGGGCGTACTGTCGGTGCGGGTGGTCGGCCTCTACGAACTGCGCGATCCGGTGTCGGCGTACTGGGCGCTGAGCGAGCTGGGCGGCGTGACCGGCAACGAGTCGAGCGCGACCAACTCCGGCGACTCGATGTTCGTCACGGCGGAGACGATGGCCGCCCTCCCGCTGCGCGAGATCAACGCCGACTACCACCTGGAGCTGCCGGCCTCGGCCTTCCTCCGGATCGACGGGTACGACCTGGTCGCCGACATCGCCCGGCAGGGCCAGGGGGCCGCCTCCTGGCGGGTGGAGACGAACGCCCGGCGGCTGGCCGAGCGGGTGTACCGGGAACAGGACCTGCTCAACCTCGGGGTCACCGTCGCCGCCGTCGAGCTGCTGCTGCTCTGCTGGTTCGCCCTCTACTTCGCCGTACGGCACACCGCCGAGCAGCGCCGCGCCGACATCGGCCTGGTCAAGCTGCGCGGCGGTGCCCGGTGGCGGGTCACCGCCCTGGTGATGCTCCAGAGCGCGCTGCCGATGGTCACCGGCGCGCTGGTCGGCGTCGGGCTGGGCGTACTCGCCGCCCGCCTGCTCTCCGGCGCGATCGCCGATCCGGGACGGTCCGCGACCGCCACCGCCCTCTCCCTCGCCGCCGCCGGGACCGCGATGGCCGGGGCGCTGGTCGCCGTCGTGTTCGCCGACTCGCGGGCGATCGGCTCGGGTGTGGTCGAGCTGCTGCGCCACGTACCGCCGCGCCGGCGCGGGTGGCGGGCCGACGTCGTCGACCTGGTACTCGTCGCGGTCGCCGGTGCCGGGATCTACCAGGCGGCGGTGACCGACCGGGAGGCCGGCAGCGCCACCGGGCTGGTCCTCGTCGCCCCGGCCCTGGTCGCCGTGGTGGTGGCCCTGGTGGCGGGGCGGCTGCTCGGCCCGCTCGGGGTCCGCGCCGGCCGCCGGGCGCTGCGGGCCGGTCGGCTGCCGGTCCTGCTGGCCGCCCTACAGGTCGCCCGCCGGCCCGGCACGCACCGGATCTTCGCCCTGATGACGGTCGCGGTCGCGATCTTCACCACCGCGGTCACCGGGTGGTCCGCCAGTGGGCAGGCACGGGACCGCCGGTCGGCACAGGAACTCGGCGCAGACCGGGTGCTCACCGTCCAGGTCCGCAACCGCGCGCACCTGCTCGCCGCGGTCCGGGCCGCCGACCCCGGCGGTACGCAGGCGATGGCGGTCGTACGCAACAGCGTCAGCGGGGGCAACGGGCAGACCATGCTGGCGGTCGACTCACCCCGGTTCGCGCGGATCGCCACCGGCCAACCGGAGTACACCCCGGCCGGCACCTCGGAACTGGTCGGCCTGCTGCGTCCGGCCGTACCCGAATCGGTGCTGGTGCCGGACGGCGCCCTGACCCTCGACCTGACCGCCGAGGCGAGCCAGGTCCCGCCCGAACCGGGTCGGGTGGCCCCGCCGCTGCTGGTGATCGCGCAACTGCTCAACCCCGCCGGTGAGCCGGTGCCGGTGCTGTTCGGCCCGGTCACCACCGGGCGGGCCGAATACACCGCGCCCGCCGCCAACTGCGGCACGGCGGCGTCGGCGGAGCCGTCCACCGCCCCGGCCGGCTGCCGCCTGGTCGGGTTCGACCTGGCCAGCCGCGACTCCTCCGGGCAGTTGATCACGGCGGCCGGGCGGAGCGTCGAACTGCACGGACTGACCGGTCCGGCCGGTCCGTTGCTCACCCCGGCCCTGCTCGCCGATCCGCTGCGCTGGCGGGCCCAGGATTTCCTGGACCTGCCCGCCCCGATCGTGGCCGCCGGACCGGGCGGGCTCACCGTGACCACCCGGCCCGGGATACCGACCGGGGCGCTGCCACTGGCACGGGCGTACGTCATCGACGCACCGGTCCCGCTGCCGGTGCTGGGGACCGGCCGGATACCGGTCGTCGTCCCGGGTGATCCGCAACTGCGGCTGTTCGGCGGAACCGCCATCCCGATCCGGGTCGGTCCCTCGGCCGGGGCGCTGCCACAGGTCCCGGGCACCGGGTTCCTGGTCGACCTGGAGTACGCCGACCGGCTCGCCGCCGGCGGTTTCGGTGACGAGCCACAGGTCTGGCTCGCCCCCGACGCCCCCGACGACCTGCCCGACCGGCTCCGGGCGCAGGGACTGACCATCGTCGACACCCACTCGATGGCGTCGGTGCAGGACCGGCTGGGCCGGCAGGGGCCGCCGTCGACGCTGCGGTTCCAACTCCTCGCGGGGGTGATCGGCCTGCTGCTCGCCGCCGGTGCGTTCACCGTCGCCGCCGCCGTCGAGCGGGGCGACCGCCGGGCCGACCTGGTGGCACTGCGGGTGCAGGGTCTGCCCCCGGGCGCCGTGCGCCGGGTCGCGTACGGCGGTGACCTGCTCCTGGTCGGTTGCGCGGTGCTGCTCGGCGTCGGTGCGGCCGTGCTGGCCGGGGCGGTCCTGCGGTCCACCATGCCGCTGTTCGTGGACGGGTGGCGGCTGCTGCCGACGTCCACCGCCCCCGGTGGCCCCGCCCTGCTGCTCGCCGCGCTCGGCGGCCTGGTCGTGCTCGGCGGGGCGGCGGCGATCGCGTCGACCCAGTTGGTCCGTGCGGTCACCGCCCGACCCGCCGGTGGGGTCCGGGCACCGAGGGAGGCACCGTGATCGGGCTGGTCTGGTCGATGCTGGCGGCCCGGCGCGGGCCGGCGGTGGTGCTGCTCCTGCTGAGCATCTTCGCCACCGGTGCGGCGGTCGCCGGTCCGGTGTACCTGGCCGCCGTCGACCGGGCCAGCAGCGCCGTGGTGGTGGCGGAAGCACCCCGTCGGGAACGTACGGTCAGCCTCACGACCGTGCTCAACGAGCCGGACATCCAGGACACCCGGTTCGACTCGATGACCTCGTCGCTGCTCACCCTGCCCGGCTTCAGCCCGGTGTACTCGGCCCAGTTCGGCATCCTCGGGATCGAGGTCGGGGACGCCGAGCAGTCCTCGGTGGTGTTCCGGGAGGATGTCTGTTCGCACCTGGTCCTGGTCCGGGGCAGGTGCGCGGTGGCCAACAGCGAATTGCTGATCGGTGAGTCGACCGCCACCCGGCGCGGGCTCGTGCCGGGGGCCGAGGTGACCGTCGTGGCCTGCATGTTCGACCCGATCCGGAACAGGTACGTCCCGATCGCCGAACCGGCGACCCTCGTGGTCGTCGGGGTCTACCGGCCGACCGATCCGGAGGAGGTCTACTGGGGACGGTCGGGCTACTTCGTGCCGGGGGCGCCGGACACGGCCCGCGAGCCGGTCTTCGTGACCCGGTCCGGGCTGGACGTGATCCCGCACCCGACCGACCTGCGGCAGGTCGACAGCATTCCGGGACCGGACGCGTTGACGCCCGACCGGCTGCCCGCACTCCGGGCCGAGTACGAGGAACTGAAGGACGACCTGGGCGGCAGCGCCGGTGGGGCCGGGTACGCGACGATGCTGGCCGACCTCCCGGACCTGCTGGACCGGATCGAGGACTCCCGAGGGCTGGCCCGGCAGGTGGTGCCGGTGGCTGCCGTACCGCTGGTGGCGCTCTGCTGGTTCGTCATCTTCCTCGCGGTCGCGTTCGGCACCGCCGCCCGCCGGCACGAGCTGGGGCTGGTGGCGCTGCGCGGCATCCGTACGCCGACCCAGTGGTGGCTCTCCAGCGGCGAGAGTGTGCTGGCGATCCTGCTCGGCGCGCCGATCGGTTTCCTGGTCGGCACGCTCGGGGTGCAGTTGATCGCCCGCTCCCGGATGGACGCCGAGTTCGGTGTCCTGCCGCCGCGATCCGCCCTGACCGCGGCACTGGTCGCGGTCGCCGGTGCCCTGATCGCCGGCCTCCTGGCCCAGCGACGGGTGGTGGCCAGCCCGGTGGTCGACCTGCTGCGCCGGGTACCGGCCCGGTCGGTGAGCTGGCGCTCGGTCGCGGTCGAGGCGATCGCGGTGGTGCTGGCGGTGGTGGCCGCGTTCCAGTTGCGGGGTTTCGACGGTGAGCTGGTCGGGCTCTCCCTGCTGGTGCCCGGCCTGGTGGCGCTCGCGGTGGCACTGGTCGCGGCGCGGCTGCTGATGCCGCTCGCCGGTCGGCTCGGCGCGGTCGCGTTGCGCCGTGGTCGGGTCGGTCCGGCGCTGGGTCTGCTCCAACTCGCCCGCCGGCCGGGCAGTCAACGACTCTTCGTGCTGGTCACGGTCGCGGTCGCGTCGCTCTCCTTCGCCGCCGCGGCGGTCGACGTGGCGGGCCGGGCCCGCGCCGAGCGGGCCAGCGTGCAGACCGGGGCGGACCGGGCGTTGCGCGTGCTGCCGGTGGACGCCGGGGTGCTGCTGGGCGCGGTCCGCGCGGTCGACCCCGCCGGGGGGTACGCGATGGCCGTCGGCGTCCTGCCGGCGCAGGACGACAACGCAACGTCGGTGCTGCTGGTGGATTCGAAGGCACTGCCACGGGTGCCGACCTGGCGGGCCGAGTTCGGGCTGCCGGCCGACCAGGCGGCGGCCCGGTTGGGCGCGCCCGTGTCGGCCCCGTTCACCCTGCGGGCGTCCCGGGCGGCGCTCACCGTGGAGGTTCCCGCGCAGCCCGAAGGGGCCGAACTGGAGGCGACCCTGGTCCTGCGGGCACTGGCCGGTGGCCCGCCGCTGCGCGTACCGCTCGGGGTGCTGGACACGGGCCGGCACGAGTATCCGGTCGACGTGCCGGGATGCGTGTCGGGTTGCCGGGTGGTCGGGGTCCAGGCCACGTACCAGCGCCCCGGTACGGAGCCGGGCGAGTTGCTGCTGGTCGAGCTGCGGAACCTCGACTCCGGCGAGGTGGCGGTCGGTCCGGCGGACTTCGCCGACCCCCGGCGGTGGCGCGGTACGCCCGATTCGGCGCCCGACCCGGCCGGGCGGGGACTGCGGTTGCCGATCACCGGGCTGGCGCAGGAGGAACTGGCCTGGGCGCTGCCGTTGGACGTACCGGTCCGGCTGCCGGCACTGGTCGCCGGGAAGTTGCCCGGCCGGCTGCCGGGACTCGACGCCGACCTGCACGAGGTGGACCCGGTCCTCGACGCCGGGGTGCTGCCGCGGGTGGGTGGTCGCGGCGTCCTGCTCGACCTGGAGTACGCCGAGCGGCAGTCGGTCAGCGGAACCCTGCTGCCGGCGGCCGAGGTGTGGTTGACGGCGGATGCGCCGGCGGACGTGGTCGACCGGTTGGAGGCCCAGGGGCTCCAGGTGATCGGGGAGATGACGGCCGCCGGGGAACGGGACCGGCTGGCCCGGCAGGCGCCCGCGCTCGCGGTCTGGTTCCATCTGCTCGCCGGTGGGTTCGCCATCCTGCTCGCCCTCTCCGGTCTGGTGCTGATGGTCACCGTCGACCGGCGGCGGCGGGTCGAGGACGGTCGGGCGTTGCGCCGTCAGGGTCTGCCGGCCCGGGTGGTCGGCGCCGCCGCCCGGTGGTCGTACCTACCCGTGGTGACCAGCGCATCGCTGGCCGGGTTGCTCGCCGCCGGGGCGGCCTGGTGGCTGGCCGGTGACTATCTGCCGATCTTCGTCGACCGGGATTTCCGGCTGACGCCGCCACGGTGGCCGGATTTATTCCCGGTTTTCGGGCCATGGGCGCTGGCCGGGGTGATGTTCGTGGCCGTGGCGGTGGCTCTGGGTTATGCGTCGCGCGTGCGAGACTAGACAACCATGAGCGACCCACGGATCACCTCGTCGATCTTCACCCGCGGCGCGGTAGACCTCGGCGCGCTGCGCAGCGCCGCCCAGCCGACCGCCCGACCCGCCGGCCAGCCGCCGGCCACCCCGTCCGCACCCGCTGCCGCGCCGGCCGGCGCCGCAGGTGGAGGCGGGGTCACCGTCATCGACGTCAGCGAAGCGACGTTCCAGACGGAGGTGCTGGAGCGGTCCCTCACCACCCCAGTGGTGATCGACTTCTGGGCCGAGTGGTGCGAGCCGTGCAAGCAGCTCTCGCCGGTCCTGGAGCGGCTGGCGGTGGAGGGCGGCGGCGCCTGGGTGCTCGCCAAGATCGATGTCGACGCCAACCCGCGGATCGCCCAGATGTTCCGGGTCCAGGGCATCCCGATGGTCTACGCCGTGATCGGCGGCCAGCCGGTGGACGCCTTCTCCGGCGTGGTGCCCGAGGCGCAGTTGCGACAGTGGCTCGACGCCGTACTCAAGGCCGGCGGGGTGGCGGTCGACACGCCCGAGGATCCCCGGCTGGGCGAGGCCGACGAGGCGCTCATCACCGGCGACCTCGACACGGCCGAACGGGCGTACAAGAAGATCCTGTCGGACGCACCGGCGGACGCCGCGGCCGAAGCCGGCCTGGCGCACGTCGCGCTCGCCCGCCGGGTCACCGGGGTCGACCCGAACGCGGCCATCGCCGCCGCCGAGGGCAACCCCGACGACATCCCGGCCCACCTGCTGGCCGCCGACATCGAGGTGCTCTCCGGCCAGGCGGAGCAGGCGTACGCGCGCCTGGTCAACCTGATCCGGCGCAGCTCGGGCGACGACCGCGAGGGCATCCGTCGCCACCTGCTCTCCCTGTTCACCGTTGCCGGCCCGGACGATCCGGCCGTCGCCGGAGCCCGCCGGGCGCTGGCCAGCGCGCTGTTCTGACCGGTACCCGGTCGGACGGGCGGCCGGGGTGTTCCGGGTAACGGTTGACCATGGAGCGTGAAAAGTCTGACGAGGCAAGTGCGAAATGCCTGACCCTGGGTGCGGGAAAAGTGTGATCACATGGGTTCGGAAGGCCTGACCAGGTGAGTACGAGCTGCGTACCGGTCGGCACCGGGGTCGGGAACGAGGACGGGAGCCCATGATGCGCCGGATCGCCGTCCTCGACGCACCCTCGAACCTGGGCCTGCGTCCGCCCACCGCCACATCAGTCCCGGGGTGCGCGAAGGCCCCGGGGGCGTTGCGCGACCAGGACCTGATCGCCCGCCTCGGGGCCCGGGACGCCGGCTGCCTCACCCCGTCGCGGTACGACCCCGGCGACTGGCGCCCCGGCGACGGGGTCAGCCACGCCGGGGCGATCGGGGCGTACTCGCGATCGCTGGCCGACCGGATCGGCGCGATCATCGACCGGGGTGAGTTCCCGGTGGTCCTCGGCGGCGACTGCTCGATCGTGCTCGGCTCCGCGCTCGCCATGCACCGGCTCGGCGAGGCCGTCGGTGGCCGGATCGGGCTGGTCTACGTCGACGGCCACTCCGACTTCCGGCACCCGGGCAACGCCTCGTACGTCGGCGCCGCCGCCGGTGAGGGACTGGCCCTGGTCACCGGGCGGGGGCAGCCCGACCTCGCCTCGATCGAGGGGCGCCGACCGTACTTCCGGGACGTCGACGTGGTGGTCCTCGGGATCCGGGCCCAGGACGAGTACCGGCTCGACCTCCAGGCTGCCGGCATCGTGACCCGGCCGGTGCCGACGCTGCGCGCCGAGGGGGCGGCCCGTACCGCCCAGTGGGCGCACGACCAGCTCGCCGACTGTGCCGGGTACTGGGTGCACATCGACGTGGACGTACTCGACCCGGCGGTGATGCCGGCGGTCGACGCACCCGACCCGGGCGGGATCGCGTTCCCCGAGCTGGAGCTGCTGCTCGCCGGACTCGTCGACACCCCGCACTGCCTCGGCGTGGAGATCACCGTCTTCGACCCCGACTACGACCAGGACGGCGCGTACGCGGCCGAGATCGTCGCCACCCTCGCCGCCGGTCTGGCACCGGTCGCCGCCCCCGAGACACCTCCCGCCCGGCTGCTGCCGAAACAGTCCTCGGCGACCGGGCGTGGCGGCCTGCGCCCGGTCCGCAAGAACTCCTCCGGTACGTCGTCCGGGGCACGGGCCTCGGCGAGCGCGTTCGGACCGGTCAGCGCCCTCGGTACGGACATGGTGAACGTCGGTACGGAACGCCACCCGTCCCGCCCGGCCAAATCGGCGAACACACTGCGCCGAGGGCTGTCCTCGGTCGCCGGGATGGGCGTCGACGACGCGCCGGGTCCGGTCGACCCACCGGTCCAGGCGGCGCACGTGGCCGACCTGTCCCCGACCACCGACCCGTTCCCGACCACCGACCCGACCGCCAATGACGAGCCGTTCCTGATCAGCGCCCCGACCGCCGATGACGAATGGTCCCCGGTCAGCGACCCGGACGCCGTCGGCGGGCCGTTCTCGGTCGATGACCCGACCGGTGTCGGTGGGCCCTTTCCGGTCGACGATCAACCCGGCGTCAGTGAGCCGTTCCTGGTGAGCGACCCGAACGCCGTCCCGGGGTCGGTCCCGGTCGGCGAGCCGGACCCGGTCACCGACGGCGTGGTCATCTTCGAACCCGTCGCCGCGCCAACCGAGACGATCCCGCCCGCCGATCCTCTCGGGGACCTGCCCGCCGCCCTGCAACAGTGGCGCGATGCCGGCGGCCGGGACCGGTTGGGGGGCGACGGCGACGAGCCCCGGAGCGCCGCCACCGCTGCGGCGCACTCCTGGGCACCGGAGCCGGTCGGCCCCCCACCCTCCGCCGGACCAGGCCGCCTGCGCCGCAACCCGCCCCCCGACCCGCCCTCCACACCCGAACCCCCCGGCCCCGCCTGACCACCCCACCCGCCCCACGCCGCCCGCCCCGCTAGGCCGATACCTCGACTAATACAGAGAATGAGTGGCTATCCGAGCTGGGATAACCACTCATTCTCTGTATTAGCGCCCAGCAGCGGGCGGGGCGGAGCGGAGCGGAGGCGGGTTAGCGGGCGGACAGGTTGCGGAGGAAGCGTTCGGCGATCGGGACGGCGGTGTCGCCGCTGCCGCCGCCCTTCTCCACGAAGACCGCGAACGCGACGTCGCCCTGCCACCCGACGAACCAGGCGTGGGTGTTGGCCGGGTTGTCGTCGTACTCGGCGGTTCCGGTCTTGCCGTGGACGGGCGAGCCAGGGACGTCCTTGAGCGCGGTCGCGCTGCCGACGGTGACCACCTCGCGCATCATGGTCCGCAGCGGCTCGACCGAGGCGGCCTTGAGTTGCGGGCCGGCGGGTGCCGGTGCGCCGGGGGCGGGGTCGAGGACCAGTTTCGGCTGCTGCCACTGACCCTTGGCGACGGCGGCGGTGGCGGCGGCCATCGCGATCGGGCTGACCAGGTTGGTGCCCTGACCGAAGGTGGCGGCGGCCCGTTCGGCGGCGGAGCCACCGGTGGAGATTTTGCCGGAGAACGCCTCCAACCCCAGCTCCCACTTGGCCTCCAGGCCGAGGTTCCGGCCCGCCTCGGCCAGCCCGGTGTCACCGAGCTTCGGCGCCAGGGCCGCGAACGCGGTGTTGCAGGACTTGGCGAAGTCGGTCCGGAACGGCACCTTGCCCAGCTCGAAGTCGTTCGAGTTCTTGAACGACCGCCCGTCCACGGTGAAGTTCTTCGGGCAGTCGACCGGGCCGTCCAGGCTGACCGCGTTCAGGTCGAGCAGGCCCAGCGTGCTGACCATCTTGAAGGTCGACCCCGGCGGGACCTGGGCGGTCAGGGCCAGGTTCTCGGTGCCGCCACCGGGGCCGTTGGCGGCGGCGAGGACCGAGCCGTCGCTGATCCTGATCGCCACCAGGGCGGTACGGTGCGGATCCGGGCCGAGCGCGGCGTCGGCGGCGTTCTGGGTCTTGACGTCGAGCGTGGTCTTCAGCGCCGTACCCGGCTTCGGTTCGATCCGGTACAGCTCCTGGTCGGTCGGGGCGAGTTCACCCGCGGCGTTGCGCTTGCTGATCACCACGGTGCCGCCCGGTGTGCCGCGCAGCGGCTTCTCGTACCGGCCCTGTAGGCCGCCGTGCCCGACCAGGTCGCCTTCGGCGTACACGCCGGGGTTGGCGTCGAGGTCGTCCTTGAGTGCCGGGTCGACCGAGCCGAGCAGGGCGCGGGCGAACTCACGGGTGGGCGCCAACTCGCGCTGCTCCTCCCGGAACTTCGTCCCCGGCAGGTCGTAGATGCGGGGTTTGATCTGCTGGTACGCCTCTTTCCGGAGACTCACCACGTCGACGAAGGCGTCCGGTTTGGCCTCCTTCATCCGGGCCGGCAGGTCCGCGAGGTCGATCGGCGGGCTGATCGCCGGCCGGATCGCCTTGAACGCCGCGTCCAGGTCCTTGACCAGGCCCGGTACGTCGGTCACCTCGCTCGGTTGCACGCCCACCAGCACGACCGACCGGGCCGCCACGATCGGCTGGCCGGCACCGTCCAGGATCTGGCCGCGAGGTGCGGCGACCCGCCGTACAGTCAGCGTGTCGCCAGCGGTCAGCTTCTCCTGCGCCATCCGGGGTTCCCAGATGATCCGCCAGTGGTCCTCGGTGTCACGCTTGAGCCGTACCGTCGAGGGGTAGGCCCAGTGGGTGCCACCGGGCAGGGTCCAGTCGATCGTCAGGTTCGCCGTCGCGGCGTCCTCGCGGACCTGCGCCTCGCCCTCCCGGCGCAGCTTCGCGGTCAGCTCGCCGGAGAGCAGTTTGATCTCCTCGGCGACCTTGGCGCCGGCGACTCCCTGGCCCTGGGTGTCGACGAAGCGGAGCTGGTCGAGTTTTCCGTCCTGCCAGCCGCTCAGGAAGGCGTCCACCGCCTGTTCCGGCGACTCCGATCCCGAGCAGGCGGTCAGTAGCCCGGCCACCAGGCCCAGCCCGACGAGCGCGGCGACGACGGGTCGGCGGCGGCTGATGGACGTTGCGCGGGTTCGCTGTTGGTACGGGCGCATGTGGCGGCAGCCACCTTTCGGTCGTTCGTCCCCGATTCGATCCCTGAAGGTAGTACGCCCGCGCTGCTGGTGGTGGTTGCGTGCCGGGTTCGGAGGCAACCGAGATCCAGGTGTGATGACCTGCTGAGTGGGGGTACTCAGGAACACCTGTGCTCCGTACCCACAAGGGGTGAAAGGGCGAAGTCGCGATCCGGACGTCCGGTGCGTCGGTCCGCCGATCAAGGGGCGAACCGGCAAGGCATAGGCTGGGCGCAGAGTGACCCACAACGCGGTGGGTCGAGGGGAGTGGCACCGATGGACCGGCGTCCGGCGATTAAGTTTCCGGAGTCCGATCTCCGGCAGGTCGATACCGGCCGGAACGACAACTTCGATCCCGCGAGCGACGACGACGGCCACGGCCCTCGGGTCGAGGGCGGGGTTACGGGTGCCAGCGTCGACACCCTTTACGATCTGGGACTGCCACCGGACGCGCTGACCGATGACGTCGAGGACGCGGATCTCGACGAACCGGTCCCGAACGCCGAGCGGCTCGTCGCCCAGGCGGTGGCGCTGGCCGGGAACGATCATGACGTGGCCACCCTGGTCGACCGGTTCTGGCGGTTCGCGCCGGACGAGGAGCTGATCGGGTTCACCGCCGCGGAGATGCTCGCCGCCGCCCAGGCCCACCGCGACCTGGCCCAGCAGCGGGTGCCGGGCGAGCTGAAGCTGCGCATCCACGAGCCTGCACCGGAACAGCAGCACACCGTGATCGAGATCGTCACGGACGACATGCCGTTCCTGGTCGACTCGGTGACGGCCCTGCTCACCGCCCAGCACCTCGACCTGCACATGCTGATCCACCCGCTGGTCGTGGTACGCCGGGAGCCGCTCGGCCGGCTCGCCGAGGTCGCCGCCGACGTGGAGCCGGACGACGCGATCGACGGCGACGTGGTGGAGAGCTGGATGCGGATCGAGATCGATCCGGTCCGGGACGCGGGTGCCCGCGACAAACTCCGCAGCGAGCTGCAGCGGGTGCTCACCGATGTCCGCGAGGCGGTCGAGGACTGGCCGAAGATGCGGCAGCGGGCGCTCGCCCTCGCCGACGAGCTGGCCGCCGCCCGTACGTCGGAGACCCGGCCGCCGGTGCCGGAGAAGGACATCACCGACTCGGTGGAACTGCTCCGCTGGCTGGCCCACGAGCACTTCACCTTCCTCGGTTACCGGGAGTACCGGCTGGTCGACACGGACGGTGCGGAAACCGCCGGTGCCGAGCAGGCGCTGGAGGCGGTGCTCGGGACCGGACTGGGCATCCTCCGGCAGGACTCGACGGCACCCCGGGCGCTCACCTCGATGACGCCGGAGGCGCACGACAAGGTGCTGGAAAAGCGCCTGTTGATCATCACGAAGGCGAACTCCCGCGCCACCGTGCACCGGTCCGCCTACCTCGACTACATCGGGTTCAAGATCTTCAACGACGCGGGTGAGGTGGTCGGCGAGCGCCGGTTCCTCGGCCTCTTCTCCACCTCGGCGTACCGGACCAGCGTCCGGGAGCTGCCGGTGGTCCGTCGTAAGGTCGCCGAGGTGCTGGACCGCTCCGGCCTGAGCCCGCGCAGCCACTCCGGCAAGGACCTGCTCCAGATCCTGGAGACGTACCCGCGCGACGAGCTGTTCCAGATCAAGACCGACGATCTGTACCACGCGGTGATTGGCGTACTGCGGATGGCGGGGCGCCGGCAACTGCGGCTGTTCCTGCGCCGGGACGGCTACGGCCGGTTCATCTCCTGCCTGATCTACCTGCCCCGGGACCGGTTCACCACCCAGAACCGGCTGCGGATGCAGGAGATCCTGCTGCGCGAGCTGAACGGCATCGGGGTCGACTACACCACCCGGGTCACCGAGTCGATGCTCGCCCGGGTGCACTTCATCGTCCGTACCGATCCGTCGAACCCGCCCGGCGGGGTGGACGCGGACCTGCTCGCCGAACGGCTCGCCGACGCCACCCGGCTCTGGGACGACGACTACCGCCTCGTCCTCGAACGCAAGCTCGGCGACGAGCAGGCCAAGCGCCTGTTCAGCCGGTACTCCGACGCCTTCCCCGAGGGCTACAAGGACGACCACACGCCGTACGAGGCGATGAAGGACCTGGCCAAGCTCGAACTGCTGGAGGAGCCTGGCCAGCTGGCCATGCACATGTTCCGCAAGCAGCGCTCGCCCCGGCCGGGCAGCACCGCCGTGCCCTCCGACGAGGAGTTGGAGGTCAGGTTCAAGGTCTACCGGTACGGCGAACCGATGGTTCTCTCCGCCGTCCTGCCCGTCCTGCACTCCCTCGGGGTGAGCGTCGTCGACGAGCACCCGTACGAGGTCGACCGGGTCGACGGCCGGATCTACCTGTACGACTTCGGCCTGCACCTCCAGGACGGCGCACGGGACCTCGCCGAGGTACGCCCGCACGTGGAGAACGCGTTCTCCGCCACCTGGCGCGGCGAGGCCGAGGTGGACGGCTTCAACGAGCTGGTCCTGCGCGGCGGCCTCACCTGGCGGCAGGTGGTGGTCCTGCGGGCGTACGCGAAGTACCTCCGCCAGGCCGGGACGGTCTTCTCCCAGGAGTACATGGAGTCGACGTTCATCGCGTACCCGGAGATCGCCGGGCTGCTGGTCCAGCTCTTCGAGGTCCGGTTCTCGCCGTCGTCGCAGCTCGACGCGAGCCAGCGCGAGGTGCAGAGCAAGCAGTTGGTGGAGAGCATCGGTGACGCGCTGGACGAGGTGACCAGCCTCGACCAGGACCGGATCCTGCGCTCGTACCTGACGCTGATCCAGGCGACCCTGCGGACCAGCTTCTACCAGCGGGCCACCGACGGGCGCCCCAAGGCGTACGTGGCCTTCAAGCTCGACCCGCAGGCGATTCCGGAGTTGCCGGCACCCCGCCCGAAGTACGAGATCTTCGTCTACTCACCCCGGTTCGAGGGAGTGCACCTGCGGTTCGGGCCGGTCGCCCGGGGCGGGTTGCGCTGGTCCGACCGGCGCGAGGACTTCCGTACCGAGGTGCTGGGCCTGGTCAAGGCGCAGATGGTGAAGAACGCGGTGATCGTGCCGGTCGGCGCCAAGGGCGGCTTCGTGCTGAAGCAGAAGCCGGGCGACCGGGACGAGGCGGTCATCTGCTACAAGGAGTTCATCTCCGCCCTGCTCGACGTCACCGACAACCTGGTCGGTGGGCAGATCGTGCCGCCGCGCGAGGTGGTTCGGCACGACGGCGACGATCCGTACCTGGTGGTCGCGGCGGACAAGGGCACCGCCACCTTCTCCGACATCGCCAATGAGATCTCGGTGTCGCACGGCTTCTGGCTGGCCGACGCGTTCGCCTCCGGCGGTTCCGCCGGTTACGACCACAAGAAGATGGGCATCACCGCGCGTGGTGCCTGGGAGTCGGTCAAGCGGCACTTCCGCGATATGGGGATCGACACCCAGACCCAGGACTTCACCGTCGTCGGTGTCGGTGACATGTCCGGTGACGTGTTCGGTAACGGGATGCTGCTCTCCGAGCACATCAGGCTGGTGGCCGCGTTCGACCACCGGCACATCATCCTCGACCCCGATCCCGATCCGGCGGCCTCGTTCGCCGAACGGCGGCGGTTGTTCGACCTGCCGCGCTCGTCGTGGGAGGACTACGACACCAGCCTGATCTCCGAAGGCGGCGGCATCTTCCCGCGTACGTCGAAGACCATCCCGGTCACGCCGCAGGTCCGGGCGGTGCTCGCCCTCGACGAGGGGATCGACAGCATCTCGCCGCAGGACCTGATGAAGGCGATCCTGACCGCGCCGGTCGACCTGTTCTGGAACGGCGGCATCGGCACCTACGTCAAGGGTGCCGCGGAGTCGAACAGCCAGGTCGGGGACAAGTCCAACGACGCGATCCGGGTCGACGGCAAGGCGCTGCGGGCCAAGGTCGTCGGTGAGGGCGGCAACCTCGGTTTCACCCAGCTCGGCCGGATCGAGTACGCCCTGGCCGGGGGCCGGATGTACACCGACTTCATCGACAACGCGGCCGGGGTGGACACCTCCGACCACGAGGTCAACATCAAGATCCTGCTCGGTGCCGCGGTCGCGGACGGCGAGCTGACCGTACCCGAGCGCGACGAACTGCTCGCCGAGATGACCGACGAGATCGCCGAGCACGTGCTCCGGGACAACTACGACCAGGCCCGCGCCATCGGTAACGCCCAGGCCCAGGCCGCGTCGCTGCTGCCGGTGCACCGCCGGATGATCAGCGACCTGGAGAAGTCCGGTGCGCTCAACCGGGAGCTGGAGGCGTTGCCGCCGGACGAGGAACTGGCGGTACGGACCGAGTCCGGACTGACCGCGCCCGAGTTCGCGGTGCTGCTCGCGTACGTGAAGATCGTGCTGGAGCGGGAGATCCTGGCCGACGGCCTGCCCGACGAGCCGTGGACGGCCGAGGTGCTGGCCGGCTACTTCCCGAGCCCGCTGCGTGAGCGGTACGCCAGCCGGATGGCCGACCACCGGCTGCACCGGGACATCGTCACCACCGTGCTGGTGAACGAGGCCGTCAACCGGGGCGGCATCTCGTTCATCTACCGGGTGGTCGAGGAGACCGCCGCCTCTGCCGCGGACGTGATCCGGGCGTACGTGGTGGTCCGGGAGGTGTTCAAGCTGCGCGAGATCTGGGCCGCCGTCGAGGACCTGGACAACAAGGTCCCGACCGAGGTGCAGACCGGCGTCTACCTGGACACGCGGCGACTGCTCGACCGGGCGGTGCGCTGGCTGGTCACCAACCGGCGTTCACCGATCGACGTACCCGCCGAGATCGCCCGGCTCCGCGACGGTGTCTCCCGGTTGCTGCCGGAGTTGGACCAGCTCTTCTGCGGGTCGGAGCGGCAGGCCCTGGACGCGCACGTCGACCTGCTGATGTCGCGCGGCATCGAGCGGGAGCTGGCCCAGCAGGTCACCCGGCTGATGTACAGCTTCGGTCTGCTCGACGTGGTGGAGACCGCGGCGACCAACGGGCGGGACGTGGGTGAGGTGGCCTCGGTCTACTTCGTCCTCTCCGACCGGTTCCGGGTCGACGCCCTCCTGTCGAAGATCTCGCTGCTGCCACGGGAGGACCGCTGGCAGACCCTGGCCCGGATGGCGCTCCGCTACGACCTGTACGCGGCGCTCGCCGCACTCACCGCCGAGGTGCTCCACTCGACCGCCGACTCGGTTCCGGCCGACCGACGGGTACGCGAGTGGGAGGAGTCGAACGCGACCTCGATCACCCGTACGCAGAAGGCGATGGGCGAGTTCGACGAGTCCCGTTCGGATCTGGCCGCACTGTCCGTACTGCTCCGCCAGATCCGTACCCTCGTTCGCACCTCCGCCGCCAGCAAGTAAGCCCCACCCGACACAAGCACGGTTTCGGAGAATGAGTGGTTGTCCCGTCGTGGACAGCCACTCATTCTCCGTATCCGCGCGGTGCGTCTGATCGACCGGTCATTGCGGTCCTCGATCCGGCGGCGGGATACGCTGCCTGCGGTGCCTGGAATCGCGTGACCGGAGGAGTCGATGACGGCAGTGCGACCGATGCCCACCCGGGACGACGTGCTCGGGTACTTCGACACGCTGTCGAACTGGGGACGGTGGGGCGACGAGGACGAGCGCGGAACGCTGAACCACATCACCGACGACGTCCGGGTGGCGGCGGCGCGGGCCGTGCGCCACGGCAGGAGCGTGTCGTGCGCGTGGGAGGTTGGCGTACCCGGTGACATGGAGCGGTCGACGATGACGTGCCCGTGCGCCGCCGACATGCCGGGTGGCGAGAACATGCCGGTGCCCGCCTTCCACGCCGACCGGCGCTGGGGCTTCTCGTCCGAGCGGCTCGGCATCACGTTCCACGGCAACACTCTCACCCACGTCGACTCACCGTGCCACCTCTTCTGGGACGGCAAGATGTACAACGGGCGGTCGCACTCGTTGGTCGACACCGAAACGGGATCGGCCTGGGCGGCCGTGACGGCGGCGGCGAACGGGATCATCACGCGTGGTGTCCTGCTCGACGTCGCGAGGGCCCGCGAGGTGCCGTGGTTGGAACCGGGGGAGGGTGTGTTCCCCGACGATCTCGAGGAGGCCGAGCGTCGCCAGGGTGTACGGGTGCGACCCGGCGATGCGGTGCTCCTGCGTACCGGCTATGGCCGTGCCCGGCACGAGGGCGGTGCGGCCAGCGGTTTCACGCAGGCCGGCTGGCACGCGTCCTGCCTGCCATGGCTGCACGAACGCGGCGTCGCGCTGATCGGTGCCGACACCCCCCAGGACGTCCAGCCGTCGGGGTACGACGACGTGTTGATGCCGGTTCACGCCGTGAGTCTCGTCGCGATGGGTCTGTGGCTGCTCGACAACTGCGACCTGGAGGCGTGCGCGACAACCGCCGCCGAACTCGGCCAGTGGGACTTCCACCTCGCAGTCGCACCGGTCCGCTTCGCCGGTACGTCCGGCAGCCCGGTCAACCCGATCGCCACATTCTGACCGCGTTCCCAGGGTCGGGTATCGAGCCGGATGTCGGGTGTGCGAGGTTCTGGGCTTGATCAACTCGCGTCGGGGGGCCGTTCGCGGAATGCCGGCGGGCCCGGGGCGGTTATACATCGCGTACGACCGGAGCAGCGCCGGGGTTGAGTTCTCGCCCCGTGCAGCCTGTGGCCT